>NZ_JAKKRS010000041.1:0-629 GCF_025654025.1 Shewanella sp. SM55
CACACCGCCCGTCACACCATGGGAGTGGGCTGCAAAAGAAGTGGGTAGCTTAACCTTCGGGGGGGCGCTCACCACTTTGTGGTTCATGACTGGGGTGAAGTCGTAACAAGGTAGCCCTAGGGGAACCTGGGGCTGGATCACCTCCTTACCTATACGACTAACTTAATGTTTGGTCGAAAAATGCTCCTGCATTTTCGACATTCGGTACATCCGTGTACCTTTTGAGTGTTCACACAGATTGCTTGTTTAKCTTCTCTTAGGAGAAGTCAGAGCGAAACATCCCTCTTGCAGGTAGATGTTGTTCTTTAACAATTTGGAAAGCTGATAGTATTTAATTGCATGAGTCTGTCATGTAATTAATTACAAAACGTTTAATGCGAAAGCATTGAACATGAGTTCTCAAACACTTTATTAAGTGTCTTGAATATTCAATAGTAAATTATTCTTTATTGAATAGTTTACGTCTAAGGCGCGTCCACTTCTTTGGTCAGAAGTGAGACAAGTAAAACCAAGCTGGTCGCAATGCGACGCAGATGAGTGAAACTCATTTGGGTTGTATGGTTAAGCGACTAAGCGTATACGGTGGATGCCTTGGCAGTCAGAGGCGATGAAGGACGTAGTAACTTGCG
>NZ_JAKKRS010000042.1:0-627 GCF_025654025.1 Shewanella sp. SM55
GAAAGCATCTAAGCGGGAAGCGAGCCCTAAGATGAGTCATCCCTAGGAATTTAATTCCTCTAAAGAGCCGTTCGAGACTAGGACGTTGATAGGCATGGTGTGTAAGCGTTGTGAGGCGTTGAGCTAACATGTACTAATGACTCGAGAGGCTTAACCATACAACCCAGATGGGTTTTACTGAAAATGTTCCAGACATTTTCTAGCACTTCCTCCTTCCATGGAGGTCGTACGAAAGCCTTAGACAGAATATCGACACTTGATGAAGTGTGAACTCAAACAAAGCAAATCAGCTTTCCGAATTATTATTAACGTGGTCCAGCGATGGACACGGTAATAAACAGAATTTGCTTGGTGACAATAGCCTTGTGGAACCACCTGATCCCATCCCGAACTCAGAAGTGAAACGCAAACGCGCCGATGGTAGTGTGGGGTCTCCCCATGTGAGAGTAGGTCATCGCCAAGCGCCTAATTTAGGTTAACGTGTAGACGTTAAGCTAAAGGAGCGGTAGTTCAGTTGGTTAGAATACCGGCCTGTCACGCCGGGGGTCGCGGGTTCGAGTCCCGTCCGCTCCGCCAACATTAAGAGATAAGCCTCATCGAAAGATGAGGCTTTTTTCGTTATGGCGT
>NZ_JAKKRS010000043.1:0-619 GCF_025654025.1 Shewanella sp. SM55
GGTTAAGGCTTGTTGGTAATCGGCATTGGCAAACAAAGGTGCCAGCAGTGGTTGCAGCTCGTTCAACTTGGCCGCTAATGCTTGCTCTGCGGCTTCAGTTAACAGACTCGCATTGATCGTTGTCGGTAAAGCACCTTCAACCTTAGCCAGAATGTTGGATACACGTTTGTTCGCTGCCGCAAGTGCACTAGAAGCTTCTAGGCTTCTAAAGTGTGATACCGCATTGATACGGCTATCAAAATCAGCTGGGCGTGTTGGGCGACGTGCTAGCACTGCTAAGATCACATCAACACCAATGCCTTTATCTTGATACCAAGCGCGGAAGCGTGCCATTAAGAACTCTAACACTTCATCGCTTGCATTGACGTTGCTTAAGTTAGTGCCATGCAGTGCTTGTGCTTTAGCGATAAGATCAACTAAATCAAGTGGTAGCTTGTTTTCTACTATGATACGTAGCACGCCAATTGCTGCGCGGCGTAGGGCAAAGGGATCGGCTGCACCTTTAGGAGCTTGGCCAATACCAAAGATGCCGACTAAAGTATCGAGTTTATCTGCTAATGCAACTGCGCAAGATACACCTGCACTTGGCACAGTGTCACCAGAAAACTTAGGCTTGTAT
>NZ_JAKKRS010000044.1:0-607 GCF_025654025.1 Shewanella sp. SM55
CATGTACTCATCAATATAAGCCAAAATTTTGACTAGAGTTGCTGTTGCAAGCTCAAGGTTATTTAGTTTGAGCGCCAGTAAAATAATATGCTTTAACTCCATCTCAGTGCAGATATCTTCTGGTAATACTAATAGTGCATCTAAGGCTCGCATATTTTCCTCGGTTAGGTCGAATCACTTAAGAGCAGATTCATATGTCGCTTACACGATGTAATGTTTGAATTATTAGCAAATAGTGTTCCATTTTTGTGCCTGTTACTCAGCAAAAATTTGACACTGTGACTTGGTCTTATTTTTTTAAACAAGAGTGCTTGTTTATTACTCGCAAAACGAGGTTACTATAAAAAATTTTTATTTTACCTATACTTGCCTATAATGATATCACTTTATGACATGGAGTTTTTACAGGTTTAGGCCATATCTAAGGCCTTTACCGTTAACTCWGTATCCGGTGAAAATGACATCGCCCAACCAATGGCTTTKCTCGAAAATAAATCCAGCACAACCGCTAAATAACACCAACGATTACCCGCCCAAATATACGTCACATCGCCACACCAAACGGTGTTTGGTGTGGCGATGTSACKTAYATTTGGGCGGGTAATCG
>NZ_JAKKRS010000045.1:0-589 GCF_025654025.1 Shewanella sp. SM55
CTCTGACTGCCAAGGCATCCACCGTATACGCTTAGTCGCTTAACCATACAACCCAAATGAGTTTCACTCATCTGCGYCGCATTGCGACCAGCTTGGTTTTACTTGTCTCACTTCTGACCAAAGAAGTGGACGCGCCTTAGACGTAAACTATGCAACTAAGCATAATTTACTATTGAATATTCAAGACACTTAATAAAGTGTTTGAGAACTCATGTTCAATGCTTGCGCATTAAACGTTTTGTAATTAATYACAYGACAGACTCATGYAATTAAATACTATCAGCTTTCCAAATTGTTAAAGAACAATGCGTACCGGCTAGCGGCGCATTTAGCTCTGACTTCTCCTAAGAGAAGCTAAACAAGCAATCTGTGTGAACACTCARCAAACATTAAGTTAGTCGTATAGGTAAGGAGGTGATCCAGCCCCAGGTTCCCCTAGGGCTACCTTGTTACGACTTCACCCCAGTCATGAACCACAAAGTGGTGAGCGCCCCCCCGAAGGTTAAGCTACCCACTTCTTTTGCAGCCCACTCCCATGGTGTGACGGGCGGTGTGTACAAGGCCCGGGAACGTATTCACCGTGGCATTC
>NZ_JAKKRS010000046.1:0-586 GCF_025654025.1 Shewanella sp. SM55
GCACGCAAGCCGATGTTCCTACAAATACAGGTACACCGGCTCGTTCGCCTGTCGCGGCGAACACCACAAACACGCCTTCAATGTCACAGACGGATGGCGTGCCTACGGAAGATACCCCTGCGACAGTGGTGCCTGAGGCGAATGCTGCACAAGGATACACTGGCCGTAAATGGGAGGTGAGTAGTTCAACACCTGTGAATCTGAGTCAGGGTGCGCAAACGGGCAGCAATTACACCCAAGGACCTAGACATAATCTTGGGACAATCCCAGATGCAGCGACTGGTCATCCCGGTGGTCCCGCGGCTGGCAATGACAGCGGTACAACCCCACCAGTGATGGGCAACGGTTCGCCATCGGTGGCGGATGTAACAGATGATGGCACGCAAGCCGATGTTCCTACAAATACAGGTACACCGGCTCGTTCGCCTGTCGCGGCGAACACCACAAACACGCCTTCAATGTCACAGACGGATGGCGTGCCTACGGAAGATACCCCTGCGACAGTGGTGCCTGAGGCGAATGCTGCACAAGGATACACTGGCCGTAAATGGGAGGTGAGTAGTTCAACACCTGTGAATCTGAGTCA
>NZ_JAKKRS010000047.1:0-583 GCF_025654025.1 Shewanella sp. SM55
AGGTCCTTGGGTATAATTGCTGCCCGTTTGCGCACCCTGACTCAGATTTACTGGTGTAGAACTACTCACCTCCCATTTACGGCCGGTGTATCCTTGCGCAGCATTCGCCTCAGGCACTTCTGTCGCAGGGGTGTCTTCCGTAGGCACGCCATCCGTCTGTGACGTTACTGGCGTGTTTGTGGTCTTCGCCGCGACAGGCGGACGAGCAGGTGTCCCCGCATTCGTCGGTGTTTCTGCGACGGCTGTAGGAACATCGGTTTGAGTGCCATCATCTGTCATCGATGGCGAACCATTACCCGTTGCAGGAACAGGACCACGAGGATGAGCTGTCGCTGCACTCGGCGCTGCATCTGGGGTTGTCCCCAAATTACGTCTAGGTCCTTGGGTGTAATTGCTGCCCGTTTGCGCACCCTGACTCAGATTCACAGGTGTTGAACTACTCACCTCCCATTTACGGCCAGTGTATCCTTGTGCAGCATTCGCCTCAGGCACCACTGTCGCAGGGGTATCTTCCGTAGGCACGCCATCCGTCTGTGACATTGAAGGCGTGTTTGTGGTGTTCGCCGCGACAGGCGAACGAGCC
>NZ_JAKKRS010000048.1:0-577 GCF_025654025.1 Shewanella sp. SM55
CCCATTCGGACATCGTTAGCTCAAATGCTTGTTACTAGCTCGCCAACGCTTTTCGCAAGTTACTACGTCCTTCATCGCCTCTGACTGCCAAGGCATCCACCGTATACGCTTAGTCGCTTAACCATACAACCCAAATGAGTTTCACTCATCTGCGTCGCATTGCGACCAGCTTGGTTTTACTTGTCTCACTTCTGACCAAAGAAGTGGACGCGCCTTAGACGTAAACTATTCAATAAAGAATAATTTACTWTTGAATATTCAAGACACTTAATAAAGTGTTTGAGAACTCATGTTCAATGCTTTCGCATTAAACGTTTTGTAATTAATYACATGACAGACTCATGCAATTAAATACTATCAGCTTTCCAAATTGTTAAAGAGCGGGCTTAAAAAAGCCAAAGATAATTTTTAAGTTTATCTTTGGCATCTCTATCCATAGTGCATATGCCTTATTACTTTGCAATAAAGTCAGAATAAGGTGTAAATGGTGGAGCTATGCGGGATCGAACCGCAGACCTCCTGCGTGCAAGGCAGGCGCTCTCCCAGCTGAGCTATAGCCCCATTTACATGCAGTGCG
>NZ_JAKKRS010000049.1:0-568 GCF_025654025.1 Shewanella sp. SM55
ACGTTGAACATTTAGAAAACATTAAATCTGCAGGCAATATTTCAGCCAGCGTGCAAGCTTCGAGCTGGTTAGATAATGGCGCTGTGATTTTAGACACCGAAACCACAGGGCTTAAATGGGGCAGTGAAATTGTAGAGATCAGCATTATCGATGCTGTAAGCGGTGAGGTGTTACTCGACACTTTAGTTAAGCCTATTGGTGTTATCCCTGATGAAGTGATTGCTATCCACGGCATTACTAACGAAATGGTGGCCGATGCGCCGTATTTTAATGAGGTGTCGCTGCGCGTGGCGGACATCATTAAAGACCGCCCAGTGGTCGCTTATAACGCCGCATTTGATAGAAATATGCTCGGCTCAGCATTGTCGAATTTTAGTGAAACAGATCCGCTTACCCATCCGCTGTTTAAGACTATGTCTCGTTATCAATTCCACTGCGCCATGTTGGCGTATGCCATGTACAAAGGCGACTGGAATCACGGCCATGGTGATTTTAAGTGGCATTCGTTAGTCAATGCCGCAAAGCAGCAGGGAATTGAGTTAGCAGGAACGGCGCACCGTGCGCTATA
>NZ_JAKKRS010000050.1:0-564 GCF_025654025.1 Shewanella sp. SM55
GGCTGGATCACCTCCTTACCTATACGACTAACTTAATGTTTGGTCGAAAAATGCTCCTGCATTTTCGACATTCGGTACATCCGTGTACCTTTTGAGTGTTCACACAGATTGCTTGTTTAGCTTCTCTTCGGGGAAGTCAGAGCTAAATGCGCCGCGAGCCGGTACGCATTGTTCTTTAACAATTTGGAAAGCTGATAGTATTTAATTGCATGAGTCTGTCATGTGATTAATTACAAAACGTTTAATGCGAAAGCATTGAACATGAGTTCTCAAACACTTTATTAAGTGTCTTGAATATTCAAAAGTAAATTATTCTTTATTGAATAGTTTACGTCTAAGGCGCGTCCACTTCTTTGGTCAGAAGTGAGACAAGTAAAACCAAGCTGGTCGCAATGCGGCGCAGATGAGTGAAACTCATTTGGGTTGTATGGTTAAGCGACTAAGCGTATACGGTGGATGCCTTGGCAGTCAGAGGCGATGAAGGACGTAGTAACTTGCGAAAAGCGTTGGCGAGCTAGTAACAAGCATTTGAGCTAACGATGTCCGAATGGGGGAACCCAGCAG
>NZ_JAKKRS010000006.1:0-253015 GCF_025654025.1 Shewanella sp. SM55
TTGGTGTGCCACCCTGGCGTTCTAGTTTTAACTGTCTCACCCACTTATCCATAGTGGACTTACCTACGTTCATCGCCTTTGCAGCTTCGATGATGCTATGGTTTTTATCGAGGACTAATTGGGCTGCTTCAAGTTTGAATTCAGCACTAAATGTTTTTCTGGTTGTCGATCTCATGTGTTCACCTAAAGTCATCTACGAGGTAATAATATCACCTCTATTTAGGTGGCCAAAATTAGTGTGCCACTACACTTATCTCTGGTTGCCCTTGAGGATTCGATTGGTGGTTCACTGGATTATTTCATCCTCAGAATGTCAATCACATTCCAAGGTAACATCTCTGTTATAGCTATGGGAGTGGGTTATATCGGGATGTGGTATCTCTCTGAGCAGTTAGATTGGTTGAAGAAAGACGTAAATAATGAACCCTCTGGTCAGGAGATTGGCTATCGACAGAAAAAGCTATATCTCCAAACTTGGATAGGTGGAGCTGCATATCTGTTTACCTACGGTATTACTCTTATACTTTCAGTGCTTAGTTATCACGATGGCAATGTCTTCAAGATTGCCACTTCAGGAGCCGGAGTGACAGGTTTATTACTCTGTTTTCTGACTGGGATTGCCATCTGGCAACTGCGGTTGAGGCTGGAATGGATGGCTGAAGAACAAGAGCAGTTACCAGCCAAACAATCAGATAACAACTCTTTGAGTAACTAATCGACAAGGCCATCAGATTCTATTGATGGCTTTTTTTTGGAGGAAATATGCGTAAATCAAGTATCTTAGCTTTGCTCATTGCCTTTATAGGGACAATATTATCAATACAAGTCTCGGCTTCAATTGATGATGTCGTGAAGCGATATCAACAGATTTATATGTGGGAACAGGTTGCTACATTTTGCAAGGCTAAGGCACCAACTGAGTTACAGGAAGATTGGGAGCTCATTGAGAGTATTTTGAAATATCAGGGGGGGTACTGGGGGGGCGATGCAATCCGTCAACTGCAATATACAGGAAAAACCTTACCGCAAATTAAGGAAATATTTGCTTCTCTTCATAGTAGCAGTGAGGTATTAGCTGAGCATTTAATTAGTAAAGCAGTGTGTGACAGCAGAGATAGAGATATTGTTCATAAAGAGGTTTCAGCAGATCCAACTTATAGGTCTGCTGTCTATATCATAACAGGGCAGTACCCCTAGTATGTAACGTAAGCATTATGATGCCTATGCACCCAACAGATGCTGATGTTTTTTTCTACTTAAATCGATTACGTCTGCCGGCATAATCGGGAATAGAGCAAACGAAGAATTGAGTCATTAGAGTTAACCATGAAAAAATTTCCGGCCATCTACACTGGCAGAAGAATACCTCTATTCCAAGTTTTATGTGAAAAGCCTAATTACCGTGGCAGTCCTCATCTTTGAGTCGCTTTAGGATGCAGCAGTCGCTGACTTGGTGATTATCACAGGAGACTAAGGATGAGAGAGATGTTTCTAGCTTCGCTAACTCCCGTTGAGTTTGACGTATGTGCTCGAGTTGCTCGGCAATGATTTCATCTACCACGGCGCAGGAATGATGAGGATGTTGTTGCACTTCAACCAACCGACGAATGTCACTCAGAGCAATATTTAGTGCTCGACAGCGACGGATAAAAATCAGTGTCTCTACATCATTCTGAGAGTAGTAGCGGTAACCATTTGCCATCCTCTTAGGGGCGGGGAGCAATCCTTCCTGCTCATAAAAGCGAATTGTTTTTACGGGTATTTGTGAAGCTAATGCCAGTTCACTGATTTTCAACTTGACCCTCCAGTTACTGTAACCTTTAGCCTTGCATCGTATCACTTACTCAACATTCAACGCTATAGGATTGACAAATGCATTTCTTATCGCCTTTAGCCCTCGTTATATTAACCATGGGCACCACTGCAACCTATGAAGTACAGGCCAATACAAAAAACAATCTGCACACAGACGTCTCTCAAACTGAAGATGAGACAACTAATCTGCATGAACATGATGATACCCATGAGCCACAGAGTGATGAACACACAGATGAACATGACGAAGGTATGGAGCGTATTTTGGTTCAATCTACTCGTCTTGGAAGGATTGTTGACGACCAGCCAATAAGAATCGAAGTTGTCACTAGTGAAGAAATTGAAGAAAAAGCCGCTATGCGTCCGGGCAATATTTCTATGCTATTGGCTGAAACAGGTGGGGTTAGAGTGCAAACGACGTCTCCAGCTCTTGGTAGTGCTAATGTAAGATTACAGGGCTTATATGGGCGTTATACTCAACTATTAGCTGATGGCTTACCTCTGTACGGGAATCAAGCCTCATCACTCGGTTTACTTCAAATACCTCCTACGGATTTAGGCCAAGTCGAGGTTATTAAGGGCTCTGCTTCATCCCTTTATGGTGGCTCAGCCTTAGGGGGGGTTATTAATTTGGTTTCTAGAAGACCAGGAGATGAATTTGCTGGCGAGACACTTTTAAATCTGACATCTAAAAATGGCCAAGATTTTACTGGTTACGCAGAGTCTCCACTTAGTGAGAACATCAAAGGCTCAATTACCACGGGAGCTCATTATCAAAGTATCGAAGACATAGATGATGATGGTTGGGCAGATCTTCCAGAGTATGAACGTTATACCTTGAGACCAAGATTATTCATCGAGGGTGAAAACGGTGACAATCTTTATCTTACAGCGGGCTATATGACAGAGAACCGTCGAGGTGGGACACTAAACGGGTATACTGTTGCAGACGGCAATCCCTTTGTTGAAACTCAGAACTCTGAGCGGATGGATGGTGGCATAGTCTACAATCGCCCCGTGGCCGATACTTTGACCTTTAGCACCCGAGCTTCCGCCATGGTGCAAGAACACTTCCATGGCTATGGCGTTGATAACGACAATGACAGGCATGGTAATTACCTGATGGAAGCGAGTCTATCTGGATACCTTGATCGTTTGGATTGGGTCATTGGTGCAGCGTATCAATCAGAAACCTACAGTTCAGATAATTATTCTGAATTTGATTATTCCTTCGATGTGCCGGGACTCTTTGCCCTTGTCGACTATAACTTGACCGAAGACTTAATTGCCTCTGTCAGTGCTCGTATGGATGACCATAGCCAGTACGGTAGTGAGCTTAGCCCACGGTTCTCGCTCTTGTATCGAGCTGATGATTTTACTGTACGAGGCTCATATGGCCGAGGTTATTATGCTCCAACCCCATTTGTGGAAGAAATTGAAGCGGCAGGGTTATCAAGACTTGAGCCTCTAGGGGAGCTCAAAGCAGAAACCGCCAAAACAGCTTCACTGGATTTTACTTACCGCTTCGACGATTTAGAGACGAGTTTAACCTTGTTCGGTTCAGATATTAGCAATGTCACCGAACTTGAAGAATTCACTGTGGGAAATAATGAGACTCCTAACCGAGTCCGTTTAGTCAACGCAGAGGGCGAAAGCCGTATTCGCGGTTCTGAAATGCTACTGCGTTACTATCTTGGCGACCTTAAGCTGACGGCGAGTTATCTATATCTTGACGCTACTGAATCCAGTCAAGATAACACAGCACGTCGAGCTATTGCGTTAACGCCTAAGCATTCCGCTGGATTTGTCGCGATGTGGGAACAACACGGAAACTTTAGAGCAGGATTTGAGGCCTATTACACTGGCATTCAACGTCTAAATGACAATCCTTATCTATTCGAATCGGAACCCTACTGGCACTTAGGCCTAATGGGAGAAATGACATTTGGCCGCTACAGTTGGTTCATCAATCTGGAAAACCTGCTGAATATCAAACAGAGCGATACCCATCCGTTGCTGTTGCCTGAAAGGAGTCCAGCAGGACAATGGACTACCGATATCTGGTCTCGAAATGATGGGTTTATTGCTAATGCAGGAGTCAGGATAAAATTTGGATAAACTGTATGCCTAGGTTTGCTTGCTGATATTCGGAGTAAACCTAGGGATGAACTTGTAGTTACTTATATCAAGTCACTACATGCTCAAACTTACAGTACTATTTTTTCGATGGGACTTCTTCACTCAAGATTGTATTGGCTTTCGGGCTTAACCTATGTCCCGACGCGAGTTGAGTTATATACGATATTTAATACTTGATTTCAGGTAACATCAGATGTAGTAATCAGTATTGTTTTTGAAGGAGTCGACTTGAAAAGTCTGCTCCTCTAGTATTTAAAGTGGTACAAAAAGCTGGTACAATCTGAAAAAATCAAGGTGCACAACACTATGATTTTATAGGGTTTGTTAGAGAGGCGTGTGATTCGAGGGTTCGACTCCCTCTCTCGCCAAATTAAAGCAAAGGTAATCAGTATCTTACTGGTTCCCTTTGTTGCATCTGGGCAAAATCGCCGTTTTGTTCTCCTTCCGTGTCCTTGGTAAAACCAAGCATTTCTGACACTCGATTAGCCATTCTTAGTGAGTCCTTAGGTTTTTGCCACATTAGCTATGTTATTCATTGTCATTCTTTTACGCGCTTGAACTAAGGTATAGCCGCCACTTAATACTATGAGTAGGCTTCCCAGAATAGTCAGCAAATCTGGGGATTCTCCAAATATAAATATTCCTAAAGCTAAGGCAAAGAGTAAACGTGTATAACGAAAGGGGCTTACTACCGATACATCTCCAGTGCGCATAGCGATTGTCAGCGCATTATAGGCAACTACACCAAAGACGATTGCTCCAATTATTTGTATTGCTGCGGTAGCACTAAACTGTATTGCTTCATTTTGGTAAATCAGTATCGCTAAGCCTGTAGGAATCAACACAAAAAAACCATATACTCCAAGCTGCATATTAGATAACACGGGAGAGGCTGCGCGTGTTGCTAAATCGCGTCCTGCAAAACCTAAGGTAGCGATAACGGCGAATAAAGATGTGACCTCAAAACCATCAAGTCCTGGACGAATAATCATCAGCACGCCCATAAAACCAATCAATACTGCAAGCCATCTCTTATGACCCACTTGTTCACCGAACAACAATGCCGCGCCAAGCATGGCGATTAAAGGTGTGGCTTGCAAAATAGCGGATGCACTTGAGAGTGGCGTTAACGTGATGGCTAAAGCAAAACAGAATCGGCCGACGATTTCACATAGTGCACGTACTAATATGGGGGTAGACAAGACTGCAGGATGAAGCACAGTTTCACCCTTTCGCCAGGTTAACAGTATAAAAATCAACATTCCACCTAGGCCAAATAGCGCTAAAATGAGGCCGATAGAGGTGGTTTCTGCTGCGGATTTGATCAGCATGTCTTCAATAGAAAATGCTGCCATCGCAGCAACCATAAACAGACTACCTTTTCTATTATTCAAAATAAATTCCCTAAATGCTTAGACGCTATCTCTAGTCAAAAGTTTTGTCATGAGAGTTCTGGTTTCATCAACAAAGGCACAGAAGTTACGATATAGCTTATTAGAATCCAATAGAAACATCATTTTCTGATCACTATAGCAAGCTTTCTCTGCTTATCTGAATAGGGTTCGTAGCTTAAGTTAACAATGATTCTGGCTTAAAAATAAATAGGGATAATAAGCATTAGCAAGAAACGATAATAGATACAGAAATGGTTTTTTTATCTATATCAGATGGCAAGTTAAGCCTCTTTTTACCATAAGGATTATGGTTGGTGTATTGTTTTAATATTATCAACTTGTGCGGCTAGTCTAAGATATTGATGTCAGGTATGTGCTGCTGTTTTTCAGCTTTTATGATGAATAACATTGTTTGAAAGAGGTCTATATTGTTTGAAAGAAGCCTATATTGTGAGGTTAATTTTATATTTAGTAGTCTTAAGTCAATAATGGGAACGATTAAATAATCCATCAGTTTATTTTACACTAAGTGATTTTGTATTGGGGATTTAGTGTTTTTAGGTTTATATCAAATGAAATTGCGTTGAATGGTACTGAAAAGTTAACTAAATAACTTTGGGGAAATGATTAATCGCTTAACTAAAACTGAGCGATTAATCATATTAACGAAAAAGTCTTATTGTTTTAAAAATTAACTTTGGATATTAATCGTTACTTTCTCGATGACGATAGGTTCACGGGGCACGTCTTCGTGGCCAGCGACCGTGGAGGTTTTGACTTTCTCAATCTGCTGGATAATGTCCATTCCCGCCGTAACCTTACCAAATACCGCGTAGCCCCAACCGTTATTGGTGGTGGCAGTATGGTCTAAAAAGTCATTATTGGCTGTGTTGATGAAGAATTGCGCGGTGGCCGAGTGAGGCGCATCGGTGCGAGCCATAGCGATTGTGCCTATGGTGTTACTTAGGCCTTTGTTGGCTTCGTTAACAATAGGCTCGTGGGTCGGTTTTTCCTTCATTTTTGCGGTAAACCCGCCGCCTTGGATCATAAAGCCTTTGATCACTCGGTGAAAAATCGTGTGTTCAAAGAAGCCTTCTTCACAATAGCGGACAAAGTTTTTTGAACTGACAGGCGCATGTTCAAAATCGAGTTCTATAGTGATGTCGCCTAGATTGGTGCTAAATGTAATCATGCTAATATCTTCTATCTTAATGAGTTTTTATATCTAATAAGTCACGACTTGTACTGAGTCATTACTTGGTTTTAGGGCCGCTATTCCACGGATTAAAGGGCGCGCTGCGACCTGTTGTCTCGTTACCGTTGTCAGTCTGAATAGATTGCGGCCGTGTTACATTGGCTTTAACCTCTGGCTTTGATTTCGCGCTGCGATGCTTTTTCGCATGGGCGGTTTCAAAGGAGCCTTCTTTCGCGGGGCGCGAGGATCTGGCCTCAGGTGCCCGAGCTTTAAAGGTTTTTGGCGTAGTATTTTTGGGCACAAAATCGAGAATAGACACAGGCACTTCTTTGTTCGGCACAAAGCCTTCAATTTCTTTACGCACTATGAGGTGACCTAGACGGCGCTCGATAGCACATAGATTCCTAAAATCATCTTTAGAAACAAAGGAAATGGCTTCGCCGCAGGCGCCAGCACGACCGGTTCGGCCGATACGGTGAATATAATCATCGGCTTCATCGGGCAAATCATAATTGACCACACGGGTGAGGGCGTCGATATCGATACCGCGGGAAGCAACGCCAGTCGCGACTAAAAAGCGTAGTTTGCCAGATTTAAAATCCACTAATAATTGCTCGCGTACCGCTTGGCTGCGACCGCTGTGAATGGCTTCGGCGGCAATGCCACGTTTTTCGAGTTGACTAACCAGTTTGGCGGCGCCTTGTTTCGTCTGGATAAAGATCAGTGCCTGTTCCCACGCTTGCTCAGTGATGAGTTTGCTTAACAGTGCCGACTTTTTATCTTTATCGACAGTGATCAACCATTGGTCGATTTGCGGTGCGTTTGCGCTGTCGCGGGCAATTTCAATTTCGACTGGGTTTTCAACCGCTGTTTTCGCTAAAAAGCGCACTTGCTTAGATAAGGTTGCCGAAAACAACAGATTTTGGCGTTCTGTTGGCAGACGTTCGATGATCTTATTGATGTCTTCGATAAATCCCATATCGAGCATTCTATCGGCTTCATCTAGGACTAATACCGAGATTTCATCGAAATGAATCGCTCTTTGGGTGTACATATCGAGCAATCTACCGGGTGTTGCCACCAGAATATCGACGCCTTCAATAAGACGTTGTTTCTGCGGTGCGGAATCCACGCCACCATACATGGCCATAGACGTCAGCGGCAGGTATTTTGCGTACTTGGCAATATTGTCTTCTACCTGAACGGCCAATTCGCGGGTTGGTGTTAAGATTAATGCACGAACGCGTTTAGCACGGATTTTCGGCATCTCGGCGAACATTTGCAGTATAGGCAACACAAAACTGGCGGTTTTACCTGTACCTGTTTGCGCGCCAGCAAGCAGGTTTTTGCCTTTCAAGATCACCGGAATGGCTTTTTCTTGGATCGGAGTAGGTTGTGAATAGCCGAGCTCAGTAATGGCTCTTAAAATCGGATCGCTTAATCCAAGTTTGGAAAATGGCATTGAATGTCTCAGGTAAAGGGTCAGGTCAATAATGTATAAGCAAACTGTTACGCTAAAGCATGAACAGTGGAGCAGGGCGATATTATAGCAGGAGGTGAAACAGAATAGGCGATTATCATTATTTGTGTGTGTTTGGTAAAGAGGGGCTTAAACGTCGAATAGGCGAATGATAGGCGGCAATATATTGAGAACTTACAATTTTGTAACCACACATGTATTCATGGCTAACATAGCTGCAATTATTGGGGCAATATGATTAACTGAGGTAATTTTTGTATGCCTGATAAATCTCAACAAAGGACCCATAATAATGAAAAAAAACGCTATTTCCCTTGCGATAGTGCTATCGCTGGCCAGCCTTGCTGGTTGTCAGTCCCATACGAGCCAAATCGCGCCCGTGGTCGCACCTGAAATTAAAGCCCACTCATTTGAGCAATTTTCAGCATCCTTTATTGATTCATTGTGGGAATTGTCACCGACTTGGGCCTTATACAGTGGCAAGCATGTTAACGATGGTTACCTTGAAATCCCCGATGCAGCAGGTCGAGCAAAGACCTTAGCGTTTGTGAAAGCTCAGCAAGCGCAATTGACTCAGTTCGAGCAAAAGTCGCTAACGCCGAATGAACTGATTGATTACCATCTGATCGACAATTTACTCGGTAGTATGGCATGGGAAATTGACAGTTTTAAATCTTGGCAGTGGGATCCTTCAAGTTACAACGTATCGGGCGGTTTTGCCCAAATCATCAATGAAAATTTCGCTCCATTAGATGACAGATTACGTTCGGTATTAGCGCGTTTAGAAAATGTGCCAGCTTATTATGCTGCTGCGCAGGCGAACATTAGCAAACCAACATTGGAGCACTCTGAGTTAGCAGTGCTGCAGAATCAAGGTGCATTTTCGGTTTTTTCCGATGACTTATTAAAACAGGTCGCCGACTCTGGTCTGACTGATGCGGAAAAAGCGTTATTTAAAACGCGTTTCGATGCAGCAACTGCCGCGATTAACGGCCATATCGCTTGGTTAGACAAATTAGTGGTTCAACTTAAAAAAGATGGAGCACGTAGTTTTAGAATTGGCGAGGCATTATATGAGCAAAAATTTGCCTTTGATATCCAAGCGGGGATGACGGCGAAACAGCTATATCAAAAAGCCGTAGCCGATAAAGAGCGTGTTCAAGGAGAAATGGCTAAAATTACCGATAAGTTATGGCCTAAATATTTTACTATGCCAAAGCCCGCTGACAGTAAGCTCGCCATTCGCCAATTAATCGATAAATTATCGACTCAGCATGTTCAGCGCGATGAATTCGTGAATGAAGTGCGTAAGCAAATTCCAGAGCTGATTGAATTTGTAAATAAGAAAAAACTAGTCACATTAGATCCTAAAAAACCACTCGTTGTCCGTGAAACGCCCGAATATATGCGTGGTTATGCCGGTGCATCAATTAGTGCGCCTGGACCCTATGAGAAGTCAGGTAATACTTATTATAACGTGACGCCGCTCGATGGCATGAGTGATGAGTCTGCCGAGAGTTACTTACGTGAATATAATCACTGGATCCTGCAAATCCTCAATATTCATGAAGCCATCCCAGGGCACTACACTCAACTCGTTTATTCTAATCAATCTCCGAGTTTAGTGAAAAGTTTATTTGGCAATGGCGCTATGGTTGAAGGTTGGGCGGTTTATACCGAGCGTATGATGTTAGAAGAAGGCTATGGAAATTTTGAGCCTGAAATGTGGTTGATGTACTACAAGTGGAATTTACGTGTTATATGTAACACGATTTTGGATTATAGCATTCATGTGAAAGGCATGACCGAAGACCAAGCTATTGCCCTGATGATGAATGAAGCCTTCCAACAGCAAGCTGAAGCCGAAGGAAAGTGGCGCCGTGCGACACTTAGTCAAGTGCAACTGACGAGTTACTATTCAGGTTATCGAGAAATCTATGATTTCCGTGAAGAATACAAAAAATCGCAAGGTAAAGATTTTGACCTTAAAACTTTCCACGAAACATTCTTGAGTTATGGTAGTGCACCAGTGAAATATATTCGCCAATTAATGCAGAGCAAATAAGTTCGCATATTGATATAAATCAGCAGAGCTTAGGCTCTGCTTTTTTATGCCAAATAGCTAGACAGGTATAGTGTGAGCTTAACATAAGTTGGCATTGTTACTTATGAAATGAAATCGTTAACACTGTGCGAATAATGAAAAGCCAAAAATTCTGCCATATAACCGAAAAAGTATATATTTCGTTATATGGCATATGCAGATGTTAATCAAACAATTTCACTGCGTGGTGATAGAGCACAATGGCGATAAACTTACTTCTTAGATTTAGATGATGCCATCAGCGCTAATACTTCATCGTAAGAAATGTTAAATTCTCTAGACAAGTTAATGATTTTTGTTTTGTAGGTTTGAATATTCTCTTGCTGAGCTAATTGATGTTTCTTTTCTTCAACTAACTCATTAACGGTTTCTTGTAATATCAATAATCGACGTAAACTATAGTCGAGAGATTTAATATATTTACCCATTTGTTGCTTGTTACGTGCTTGCTCAAGATCCGTTGAGACTTTCTTATCATATCCATACTCATCAAGAGCTGCGATTGCGCTCTGTAAATCAAGATCAGTTGTCATTTGGTTTTCGCTTTATAACAAAGAGGTGTGGGAACAAATTTATGAAACTTTAAAGAGTGTCATAGGACGTTAACTATCGCAGATTATAATGCTTATGCCAATATACACCAAGCCTTTGCACGTTAAAATGAAATAAAAAATTCCGCTGATTTTTGCTTTGACCTTGTCGGGGTCTACAATAATGAGTAGTCTAAAGTTATAGACTATCATGGAGATTCAAATGCTTGATCTACTACCAGATTTATTCGACCACTATCCGTCTAAATTACAGTTACTTCCCCTTGCATTTAAACCCTTTGGTGGTAAACGGCTCTTCTGGGGCGAGATAGTCACAGTAAAGTGCTTTGAGGATAATTCAAAGGTAAAAGAGATACTTGCACAGGATGGGCATGGAAAAGTGCTCGTTGTCGATGGGGGCGGTTCTCTGCGCCGCGCATTGTTAGGGGATCTCATAGCGCAGAGCGCCTTAGATAATGGTTGGCAAGGGATAGTGATTAATGGTTGTGTTCGCGATGTGGCGAGATTAAATACTTTCAGCTTAGGTGTCTTTGCCTTAGGGGCTATGCCGATAAAAACCGAAAAGTTAGGTCAAGGCCAAATTAATGTGGCTGTCGATATGGGGGGCGTGACGGTTAAGCCTGGTATGATGCTCTATGCTGATGAAAATGGTATTGCAGTAAGTGATGAAATGTTGAACTTTGCATTTTTAAATTAACATTTCTAAATGCATTAGTTGCTATAAATTCAAGTTGTTTTTGATAAGGATATTTATATGAAATTCATTAAGTGGCTCTTAGCCTTAATGGTGACGCTCATTCTTTTAGTTACCGTTTATCTCACCGTCTTTTTCGACCCTAATGATTTTAAACCTGAAATAGTCGATGCCGTAAAAAAACAAACGGGTCGTGAATTAGTCATTACTGACGATTTATCTTGGACATTTTTCCCTGTTATAGGTATTAATTTAGGAGGGGTGTCTTTATCTAACCCTGAAGGCTTTACGCCTAAGGCTATGTTAGAAGTCAAAAAAGCCGTTGCTGAAGTGGCGCTAATGCCGTTGTTTAGTCAGAAAATTGAAATTGCAGAATTGAGTCTCGATGGCGCAACGATCAATTTAGTCACCCGTAAAAATGGCACTAGCAGTTTCGATGGGTTGAGCGGTGATAATAGCCCAAAAACAGCGTCTCCAGCTGCCGCCGAATCCTCATCGAATGCCAAACTTAACGACATTAATATTGGTGGCATTTCTATCACCAATACCCAAATTAATATGATTGACGAAGCTAATAAGCAGACTCAAATCTTTACCTTAAATAGCTTCACCTTAGGTGAGTTCTCCTTAGATAAATTTGCGCCTATCGCCTTTGAATTCAGTGCAACTATGCCGGATATGACGGTAAGTAGCGAAGCTAAAGGTGAACTAAAACTCAGTCGAGACTTTAAACAACTCGTTATCAATGGGCTGAAAATTGACACTGTGGTGGAAGGTGAGAGTATTCCGAACAAGAAACTCGAAACATCTGTCAGCTTAGCAACTCAAATCGCCCTTGATAAACAGCAATTGTCCGTCGATATTGCGCAGCTTACCGCGGCGAGCATTACCGCTGCGGGTAAAGTAGGTGTTAATTATGGTACGAAAATTCCACAAATTAATGCTGATTTTCAAGTTGGCGATATTGATTTAGATACACTGTTACCTAAAACAGAGGCCACCGTCACCGCTGAACAAGCGCCAGCAGCAAACTCTCAGGCAGTTGAGCCTGATCTCTCAGCCCTTAAGCAGCTTGATGTAAAACTCAAGTTGACTGTTAAGTCTATTAAGGTCGCGAATCTGTCGACTCAAAATTGGTTAATGGATGTGGACATTAAAAATGGCGTGTTAGATCTGACGAAATTGAATGCGGATTTATATCAAGGTCAGTTGCTGGTGAGCGCTCAGGTTGATGCTCGTCAAGCGGTGGCAAGTTATCAATTCGATAAAAAAGTGACGGGCGTACAAATTCGTCCTTTGCTGAAAGATGCAGCGGATGTGGATTTACTGGCGGGTACAGCCAACTTTGATGTGAAGGGGAAAGGTAAGAGTTTGATCCCTGAGCAGTTAAAGAAAAACCTGTTAGCGAATGGTCATTTTGATATTAATGACGGTGCTCTGTACGGGGTAAATATTCCACAGATGATCCGCAGCGCACAAGCTAAGTTAAAGGGCGACTTATCGCCAGAAACGAAGGCGGAGCGCAAAACTGACTTCTCGAGCCTGACCGGCAGTTTCTCGTTGGATAATGGCGTTGCCACGAATCCAGATCTTGCCTTGTCTTCGCCTTTACTGCGTTTGGATGGTAAAGGCACTGCGAATTTATTGACTGAAGCCTTGGACTACAGACTAACCGCTAGCCTAGTGAATTCATTGAAGGGTCAGGGCGGTAGCGACAAAGATGCGCTGGCTGGAGTTGATATTCCGTTGGCGATTACAGGCACTTTCCAAAAACCTGAATATGCTTTGGATACTAAAGCCTTACTGAATAATCAGCTTAAGGAAGAAACCGACAAAGCTAAGGAAAAATTAAAAGACTCCTTATTGAAAAAACTAGGCGGTTTTTAATGGTTGCTTCAACGCGTTACGCATTACTTGTTTGCGCGAGTGCTTTTGTCGGCGGGCAACTTGTTGGGTGCTCAGCGCCTGAAGCCGCTGACACGAGTCAGTCAACCAAGGGTGAGACTACAACAGCCGTGGCCGTTCAGCCTGAGATTATTCGCGCTGCCGATCTGGCGCTCGATGTTTCTGGGCTTAAAAGCACTCCGACATTAAAGGCTGAACCTGTGATGGCAGAAAAGGCACAAGGCCTGCTTTGCGGCGAATTAACTTTAGAACCTTTTATCGATTTTAAGCAACCGGTTAAGGCGACATTGACTGTGACAAATCCACAAACCTATGCTGTCGGCCTACGTTATAACTCTGGGATGACGGCGGATTTGTGGTTGGTAACGCAAGAGGGCAAACGTCTGTGGGCTTGGTCGGATGATATGATGTTTACCCAAGCATTACGTGATAGCCAATTGGCGGCAGGGAAAGTGATCACGACTTCATTTAGTATTCCGCCCAAAGCATTTGCAGGAATACCAGCAGACGGTGCTCGCTTAGAAGCGCATTTTGCCGCTAAAGCATTAGAGTCTGATGCCGTTGTTATGGCGCCCGTTGTCTTATTACTGACGATGGAATAACGCCGCCTCTCATAATAGAAAAGCCCGTAATAGAAAAAGGCAGCAATCCGATAGGGTTGCTGCCTTTTTGTTATCTATGGCTCAATTTTACTTAGGATTTATAGCACTAATCCGTTCGAACTATGTGCTAGTTTAGTCCTTACGCACTCAACTTAGTTTCATCAACCACTAATTTGATCACTTGGCCTGGTTGTAAATACTGTGATTGTGCTAGGCTATTCCACTCGAGTAGCTCGGCAACAGTTACGTTAAATTTATTGGCGATACGGGCAAGTGAATCACCGGATTTTACCTTGTAACTGACAGTACGAATTTGTGCGGTTTGCTCAAGCTCCTTTGGTGCTAAGATCACTAACTTCTGACCGTTTTGTAGCTTGCTATTCTTAGCCAATTTGTTCCAAGTGCTGAGTTGTTTCACCGTCACTTTATGGGCTTGGGCTATTTCAGAGAGGGTGTCTCCTGACTTAACATGATAAGCAATTTTTGTTGATTCAACTGCAGCATGTGATTTTTTCGGCAATTGCTGCTTAGTTGACAGGGCATAAAGTTGCTTGTCTTGCGCATCGACAGGAATAATCAAATGCTTGCCTGCGACGATCGTGTTGCTTTTCATGCCGTTGGCGGCGCGAATAGCGGCAACGGTCGTATGGTGCTGCGTAGCAATCTTGCCAATGCTATCGCCAGATTTGATCGTGTAACGTAACCAGCTGATCCTATCTTCGGTTTCTGTTTCAGCGAGCGCCTTTTTAAATTCTTCCGATTTATCAATTGGTAGCACTAAGGTGTGCGGACCAAGTGGCGATGTAGCCCAGCGGTTATAACCTGGGTTGAGTTTTTGTAACTCAAGCGTGGTCATATTGGCAAAACCTGCCGCCATGGCTAAATCAATTTGACTATCAATATCAACCACTTCAATAGTGGGATTGTTGTCGATTGGCGCTAAAGATATGCCATATTCATCAGCGTGTTTAATGACTTCTGCCAGTGCGAGCAGTTGCGGCACATAGCGTTCTGTCTCTCTGGGCAAATCCAATGACCAAAAATCCGTTTTTAAGCCTTTTTTCTCGTTACGTTTGATTGCATTGAGCACCCGTGATTCACCCGAGTTATAGGCAGCAATGGCATAAAGCCAATTGTTATTGGTTTTATCGTAGAGGTATTCCAGCATATCGAGCGCCGCAGTCGTTGATGCGGGGACATCACGACGACCGTCATACCACCAGTTCATTTCTAAACCGAAATGACTGGCCATAGGTGTGGTAAATTGCCACAGACCCGATGCCGCGCCAGTCGATGATGCGGAAGGATCAAAGGCGCTTTCAATTATGGGTAACAAAGCTATCTCAATAGGAAGATGACGCTTTTCAAGTTCTTCTACAATCATGTACATATAAGGTGCAGCACGTTCCGAGATGATCGCCAGATGCTGTGGATTTTTGATGTACCAATCACGGTATTGATTCACCAATTTTTGATCTGGAACCGGTAACTGCATGCCTTGACGAATTCGCTCCCACACATCGGTAATTTGCGCCGATGGAGCCTCGGTTGCGAGGTAATATTCTGGGACTGTATTTTCGGTTGTGACGGCTTCAACTTCTGTTTGGTTAACGCCATGGTTGTCTAATGTTTGACAGCCTGTGAGTAGGGCAAATCCCCCTACAACAACATAAAGTGATACTCTCATTGAAAACGGTAGTCCTCTGTTAGTGCATCGCTTTTCTTTATAGTAACAGTATGTTTTATATGAAGATAAAGACAACGCAGCGCGCAAAGTTTTCACGCAAAACGAGCCATTCTATGGGATCTTTTCGATCTTGTCCCTTAATTATCGTACATAATGTAAGGCCATTTTTGACTTACATCATCAAAAATGAGAAAAACTGTTTGAATTTCAATCTATAATATTGCTTTTGTGATCAAAAATTATCTTTCCACTGTCTGAGTAAGGTAAAACCGCTGAGTTCGTCTAAATTTGCGTGATTTAGACCGCTAAAATGCTGTTTTATGTTATCGACAATTTCAGTGTCGCTGGGGCGTAAAAAGGGATTGATGGCACGCTCTAAAGCGATGGTGGAGGGAATAGTCGCTTTGTCTTGGCGACGTAACTGCATCGCGCGTTCGTTATAGTCTTGGAGCTCGCGATTGTTGGGATTGACCGCGAGGGCAAATTTGAGGTTTGAAAGTGTGTACTCATGGGCACAATAAACCCGAGTGTCGGCGGGAAGCTGGGCAAGTTGCTGTAGTGAGTTGTGCATTTGCGCTGGCGTGCCTTCAAATAAGCGTCCGCAGCCGCCGCTAAACAGGGTGTCACCGCAAAATAAGGCATCTTCAACAACGTAGGCTATATGTCCTGCAGTGTGGCCTGGTACATCTAAGACTTGCAGCTCAGCGCTGAGATACTCCAGTGTGAATTTGGGCTTGGCTTTTGCGTGCAGTGGATGTGTGATGCCTTCGATCTTCTCATTATCTGGGCCATAAACCGTGAGTCGGTCTTGACTGTAGGCTTGAAGTTCAGCGACGCCACCCGTATGGTCATTGTGGTGGTGGGTCAGTAAAATGCCCGCTAGCGTGAGTTGATTGGCCTCTAGATAGTCAATAACCACACTTGCATCGCCGGGATCGACAACATAAACCTGAGTATGGGGCTGTTGTTGTAACACCCAGATATAATTGTCATTAAAGGCTTTGATCGCTGTTATAGTGAGCATAGAACCGCCTATGTCTGTATTTCAATTTGAAGATAAAGGTATTATCCATGAGTGAACGGCCCTTGGCGACCTTTGCCGTTTTTGCCCTGTGGCAGAATGTTGGTCATCTTTGACCCAATTGGATACTTGTCTACCCAACTAACGGAGGAACTCTGTGTCGTATTTTAGTACTGAGCTCAAGCCCGAACAATGGAGTGACCTACCCAATGGTGAGGCACTACAGCAAGCCGTCGCTAAACAGCTTGAAGATTGGTGGCCAAGAGTCTTTGGTTATCATTTATTAAAGTTAGGGCCTTTGAGTGCCGAATTGTCGAGCATGGCGTCGCCAGTCGCCCATCATTTTTCACTCTCGCCATCTAAAGGGGCCTCTATTGAAGGCGATTTTTGCCATTTACCCCTGCAGAATGCGGCGATAGATGCGGTGGTAATGAGTCTATTGCTCGAATTTGAACCCGATCCTTACCGTATTCTTCGCGAAACCGATAGGGTACTCATCGCCGGAGGCTATCTTTTTATCGTCGGTTTTAATCCCTTGAGTCCGGTATTTTTGGGTAAGTTATGGCCTAAATATCAGGATTGTCTTCCTTGGAATGGCCGTTTTTTTATGCCTTCGAGGGTGCGAGATTGGTTAGGTTTATTAGGTTATCAAGTGGTGGGGGATGAGCGTTTGGTCTATCACCCATTAATGGGCGAGTTTACCCAAGGTAGATTTTTTCAACAGAGTTTAGCGTCATGGCTTCCTAGCGCGGGCAGTTTGTATTTGATTGTGGCACGTAAACTCGAGTCGCCACTCACACCTATTCGCGATAAACGTAAGGTGCGGCAGACAAATTGGACCACGGCGCCGACAGCGGGTCGTTCGGGGCATTTATCAGAGCATTCGGAAAACTGACAAGCCATTTCCTTTTTAAGTACAGGTTTTAATATGCGGATCACCTTAAGACAATTGGCGGTATTTGAAGCTGTGGCACGTAGCGGCCAAGTCGCAAAGGCGGCGGAGCAGGTTAATTTATCACCACCTGCCACTTCTATGGCTTTGGCTGAGTTAGAAAAACAGCTCAATGCCCGCCTATTCGAGCGCATTGGTAATCGATTACAGCTGAACTCGCAGGGCAATTTACTGTTGCCACTGGCGACGGATTTATTGCACCGTGTTGAGCAAATTGAGCAGGCATTTACCTACCATGGTGGCGATTTGGTTGGGCGCTTAAGTATCAGTGCCAGTTCGACCATAGGTAACTATCTGATGGCGAAAGCCGCAGTGGCATTTTGTCAGCAGCACACTCAAACCCATGTGGATGTGGCGATCACAAATACTCAAGATGTGATCCAAGCGGTAGCTCAGTTCCGCTCTGAAATGGGCTTTATTGAAGGCCATTGCACTGACAATCGTTTGAGTGTCGAGGCATGGCATAAGGATAGGCTGCTGGTGTTTTGTCATCCGGCGCATCCTCTGGCGGGGAAAGTGGTTAAACCTGCGGCGGTTAAAGGCCTGTCTTGGGTGCTACGTGAGGAAGGATCGGGCACTCGCGAATATTTTGTAAATGCCGCCAATGAGTTGGATATGCAGCCAGAGGCTAAATTCTGCTTTACTACGCCGGATGCGATTAAATTGGCCGTGAAACAAGGTGCTGGGCTTGGGGTGTTATCTGAGTTGGCGCTAGAGAAAGAAATCAGTCGTAAAGAGTTAGCGTTAGTCACGATTGAGGGGCTCGTACTCGAGCGGCAGTTTTATCGCATCACCCATAAGAGCCGTCAGGCGACATCCCTAGGTCAAGCTTTTGTGCTGTTTTGTGAGAATTTTTTCAATATTGCAGGTGTGGAACTAAAATAAGCCGTTTGATAGCAATGGCCCTCGTAAACAGTGAGCTTAAGCGATTTATTTAAAAGGTTAATTTTGACGGTAAGCTTAAACTGTGAGATGAATCGCGAATTAAGTCATCACGCCCAAGTGCTTAACTTAGGCGTGATGGCATCGAACTTACTTTTTCGCACTTAGCGAGTTTACACTGAGTGGTACTGGGTTAAGGCTGATAACCTAAATCGGGTTGGGTTGGTTTAGATTCTGCTGCGGTGCGAGCTAACACATCGCAACGTTCGTTTTCGGCGTGGCCCGCGTGACCTTTAACCCATTGCCAGTCGATAGTGTGCATCTGTGAGGCTTTATCTAATCGTTTCCATAGGTCAACGTTTTTGACTGGGGTACGGTTTGATGTCATCCAACCTTTTTTCTTCCAGCCATGGATCCATGTCATTATGCCTTGGCGCATATATTGGCTGTCGCTGGTGAGCACGACTTGGCAAGGCTCTTTCAAGCTTTCTAACGCTATGATTGGGGCTAACAATTCCATGCGATTATTGGTCGTGAGCGCAAAACCGTCGGACATCTCCTTTGTATGGCCTTTATAATTCATTACAATGCCATAGCCGCCAGGACCGGGATTGCCTAAGCAAGAGCCGTCGGTGAAGATGTGGATCAGTTTTAGTTCAGTCATCAAATTGTTACCATAGCTGGGAATTTCGGCCGAGTATAACTAAAAATTGTCATAAGAAGCGCATAAAAACATGAATATTATCTCTAATGCTAGCCGTCAGGTTATTTTAGATACCGAAACCACAGGTATGAACCAGGGCAGCGGCGCCATCTATTTAGGCCATAGGATCATCGAGATTGGTTGTGTGGAAGTGGTAAACCGTCGTTTGACGGGGCGTTATTACCACCAATATATCAATCCAGGTCAAGCAATTGATCCCGAAGCTATCGCTGTTCACGGTATTACCGATGAGCGCGTGGCTAAAGAGCCGCGTTTCCATCAAATTGCTCAAGAGTTTATCAACTTTATCGACGGCGCTGAAATCGTCGCACATAACGCGAGCTTCGACGTGAACTTCATGGACCATGAGTTTTCACTGCTGCAGCCGCGTGGTCCGAAAACCGCTGATATTTGTCAGATCCTCGATACCTTAGAGATTGCTAAGTTTTTACATCCCGGCCAGAAAAATAATCTCGACGCTCTCTGTAAGCGTTACGGCGTCGATACTTCTCGCCGCGAGTACCACGGCGCATTACTCGATGCCGAGATCCTCGCTGATGTTTATCTGATCATGACTGGCGGACAGACAAAGTTTAATTTGTCTAACGAAGAAGCGGGGCAGGAAGCGGGGGGGATTCAACGTTTTGATCCGCAATCACTTAATCTTAAAGTGATTGGCGCATCGGCCGATGAACTGACAATGCATGAACAACGCCTTGATTTAGTCGCAAAATCAGGTAAATGCCTCTGGAGAGGATAGAAGAATTACTATGCCGATGTCGCGCCATAAACCCATTTTAGCGCTTTGCCTTGTTGTCACTATGCTGTTATTTAGTGTGGCGAGTGTATTGGCCGCTGACCTAGATCCCGCCAAAAAAGTCGTCAAGCCACCAAAGGCTGCACCGATTGTAGGATTGGAGACGGCTTCCGAGCTTAAAAACCGTTTTCGTATTGATCATATGGTCGATAACATGACCTTATTAGTGGAGCGTGAATATGGCTCTGCGCCCGTGGTCATAGTGTTACCCGATGGCAGTAAATGGTATGCCAATCGTCATCCAGAAACCGTTAAGTGGGTTGATGGTATAACGGGCGATATTATTTACATTGAGTCACCACAGCCCGGACCTTGGCAGTTGGTGGGCAAGGTTGTCTCAGGTTCAACCCTTAAGAAGCTCTCTAAACTCGAAATCGAAGTCCAGACTTTACCACAGCCAATCTTCCAAGGTGAACAAGTTAAAATTGTCGCGCAGTTAATGGGTGACGAGCAGCGTGTGCGTATGCCTGGGTTAGATTATTTAGTCGAATGGACTGCACATTTTGTGAGTAAACATAAGGCGGGCGATGAAAACTTTGCCGCGGGTGATATTATTGTTGGTTCTTATAAAGACAATGGTGAAGATTACGATGAAAAACCTGACGATGGTGTATTTACCAGCAATATCAATATAAAGCAGCCTTGGGGTGATTATGAGTTTGTCGTGCAGGCACGTAATAATGTGTTTGAACGGCAGGTTTCATTCCCGTTTAAATTGTCACCTCGGCCAATTAATCTAGAAGTTATTACCCCTGACGATCCGCTAACAGGGCAATGGAAAGTCATGT
This sequence comes from Shewanella sp. SM55, assembly GCF_025654025.1. Classification (NCBI taxonomy): domain Bacteria; kingdom Pseudomonadati; phylum Pseudomonadota; class Gammaproteobacteria; order Alteromonadales; family Shewanellaceae; genus Shewanella; species Shewanella sp. SM55. The sequence continues at coordinate 20,730 of NZ_JAKKRS010000006.1, forward strand.
TACACGTGGATAAGACAGTGTTGCAGCTGGCTGAGACGCATTTTTCCTTTGAGTTAGTCGGCCCTGCTGGCTTGCAACTGCCTTTGGTTGTAAATGGTCTCACTGAGCCTGACTCTGAATTAGATTTACCTACAGTGACAGAGTTTGGTAGTTATCGAATTAAAGGTTTTGTGGCTACGACGACTGTCACTGGTCGTGAAATCGTGCTGGATTTACCTGAGCTTTTCTTTAACTTAATTGAACCACCAGAACCACCACCAAGTGCCGAAGAGTTGGCTGCTGTTGCTGCACAAAAAGCGGCAGAGGAAGAAGAGCTTGCGAAGAAAGATGCAATGTTCTGGATCATTACAGTCAACGCTATCTTATTAGTCTTAGGCGTGGTGGGATTAATTGTGTGGCGTAAGCGCCAAAGTTTGGCGCAGGCCTTAGCTGCCGCGGAGTTACGTTTATTGAATGAAGCATCTGCAAATTTACCCGCAGCGCCTTCATTAGATGAAATCGATCTCACTATGCCAGATGAGGCAGATAAAGACCGTTAGCCAAGCGTTGCTTAATATGTTTGATTTATGACTTTGAACTGGAACGTTGCAGCGATATTTGGGATATAAATCAAGGTCTGCAATTGATTTGGCTTTTTTTTAATCAAATGATAAATCTAAGTAAAAAAACGGTTGACGCCTGCAGGGCTCAACCGTATTATTCTTCGCATCTAAAGCAGAGCCTTGATAAGTGTGTTGAATTATCGTTCTGTTTTAATATCAGCGGCCTGTCACGCTGGGGTTAGTGGGTTAGATACCCGTCAAATATTTGGATATGGAAGAATTTGGAGCGGTAGTTCAGTTGGTTAGAATACCGGCCTGTCACGCCGGGGGTCGCGGGTTCGAGTCCCGTCCGCTCCGCCAACTTTCATGAAGCCCATGCTATTAATTAGCACGGTCTTTTTGATTTTACTCCGTTTGCAATCTCATTCCTCCCTTCGTGACCGTGACCAACTCGTGACACTTTAGTGACCTAATGCTTATTTTGACCGAGAGTCAATTTCTAGCGTTTTGTACAACTGATAAAGCTGTTCTAAGCCTGGCTTGCAGGCATCCACTATGTCCTCATCTCCTTTAATACCAATTCTATTAATACCAATTCCATTAACTAACTGGTCAACATTGTCCACGGTCTAGTACACAATTCTATCACTCTTGCTTTCTTCTCAATGAAGATATTCCATGCGATGGAACACTTGTCGTCATAGCTAATAAAACAAAGATTGGCCAACACATTTTGACGCAGCCATTGCCATACCTGCTCTATTGGATTCAACTCCGGTGAATAAGGTGGCAACTTGAGAAGCGTCAGATTATCAAAGTCATCGGCCAAATCCTGTTGATGCCAGCCTGCGCCGTCCATGATGACCAGTGCATGCCGTCCAAATTCTGTTGCGGCCGAGATCAATTTTAAGTGTTCATGCATATAATCGCTGTTGGCAAACGGGGCGAGAATGGCTTCCGTGGCGCCTGTTGCCGGACACACGGCGCCATATAGATACGCTGATTCAAATTGTTGTTGCTTTACGGCCCGTGGACGGGTCCCTTTCTCAGCCCAAATACGGGTGGTGGTATTCTGTTGGCCAAAGCGGGCTTCATCTTGAAACCAAACGTCAATGCGATCGAGTGCAACGTGTCCAGGTGTGTTAAGGATCGTTGCCATCCGGAAGTTTTTTAAAAGCCTCTTATATAGCCTCAGATTGTTTCGGGTGGCGAGAGCGAGTGGTAATCCATGAGAAGCCAAGTTGATGCAGCAAGCGGTAGATATTTGCTTGCTTGAACGTCACACCAAATTCAGACTGAATAAATAGGCCGACATCCTTGGCCATCAACCTGCCACCTTGTTCAGATAGACTTCTGTGTTGTACGAACGCTTTAAGCTTAGCTTGCTGTGCGATGGACAGTGTCGCAGGACGGCCCGGATTGGGCGCATCGTCAAGGCCAGTCAGCCCATGGGTTAAATAGGCGGTGACCCAGCGATTGACACTGGTTCTACTGACCTTAAGCATGCTTGCGATGGCGGTACGAGAATGACCTTCAGTGAAATGGAGTAAGGCAAGATAGCGCATACGTTTGCGTGCACTTTTCTCCGATTTTACTAAGGCTGCGATGTGGGGATGATTCATATTTTGTATGATTAAAAACTGATGACCAATTAGATCACATAATTAATATAATTGGTATTATTCTGCATCATTAAGAAGGGGTTCAGCTATGCCAGAATCCTTCCTAGATGGTGCTAATGTTGAATGTATAAGTAGCGATTAGTTGCTGGAAAAGTGTCAAAGCTTAATGTTTCATATTTTTTATATCAAATAAAAGTAGTATGCTCGGCTGTCTTTTGGTCGTTATAAGGAACGTAATACGATGAGAATTATTACTCCCCACTTTAAGGCTTCTGGGCTCCATTTTGCGTCAGCTTACCATTGGGAAATGATTAACGCTGCATTCAGCTTCGGAGCATTTCCTCCTATTACGCAGTTAATCGATCGTTAAGTTGAGCTTTTTTCACTTACAAAAAAAGAAGTTCGCAAACTTATAAAAAACTTCAAATCATTTTAAAACTATAACATCGCTTATCTATACAGATACGGTTAGTTGGATGATCGTTAATTGAATTTGCGCTGATATCTTGAAGGGCAATATTCGTAACAATATGTGTAGAATATTACGGGGGACATCCACGATTCAGCTGACAATATGATGATATGATGTCTTAATATCAATTAATTAGTCATAGATGTGAAATAATCAGTCCCCGAAGCCATTGTGAGAGGATTTACAGTTTTTAGAGCTCAGATAATGAGCTGCTATAGATAGAGTTCTTCCAAGGAAAAATTACCTTAGTAAGTACTATTTTTATGCCAAACCTTATTAAAATTGAAGCGAGAACTACATATGGCTTTGACTGATTTTGTCGTGAATACTCCTCGACCGTTACCAGTTATTCTTCTGTGTGATACTTCCGGCAGTATGTCGGTAGATGGCAAGATCGAAGCATTGAATGAGGCGGTCAAGCAGATGATTGCAACATTTGCAGCAGAAAGCCGAATTCGTGCTGAAATCCAAGTTAGCCTCATCACCTTTGGACAAGGCGTTAATGAACATCTTCCACTGACTGCGGCAAAGGACATAACTGATGTCGTTCCGATGACGGCTGCTGGAATGACGCCTCTCGGAGCTGCACTTAATCGAACCCGTATTTTGCTTGAGGATAAGGAGATTATTCCTTCCCGAGCCTATCGCCCGGTTATCGTCTTGGTGTCTGACGGTTACGCAACAGACGCTTGGGAAGCGCCATTAGAAGCACTGAATGGCTCAGAGCGTGCCAGTAAGGCGTCCCGCATAGCGATGGCAATCGGCCAGGATGCAGATCGGATTATGCTGGAGGATTTTATTGATGATCCCGAAGCACCACTGTTTGAGGCGCAACATGCTAGAGATATCCACAAGTTTTTCCGCGCTGTAACCATGAGCGTGACCACCCGGACACGCAGCGCCAATCCTGAGCTGTCAGCACCAATCCAGATCCAGGCAATGCCCGAGGATGACGAAGAACTTGATTTTTGATGGCAACAATTCAGCTCTTTGGAGCCTCTGTCAGAGGGCTTGCACATATTCAGGATAATCTGAAAAATCAGGATGCCTTGTTGCTGAGAAGGCTAGGTAAACTTGGCTGTCTGGTAGTTGTGAGCGATGGTATGGGGTCAAGACCATATGCAGACGTAGGGGCCCGATATGCCTGTAAAGCTGTTCAAGCGGCAATAATAAAATTGGGTAATTCGGGATTCAACCCCAGGGTGTTGATTCCGGAAATCCATCGCCAATGGGTTCATCGGGTGCAACCACTTCGTACGCAGGATGCGGTCACAACCTGCTTGTTTGCCTGGGTACTGCCTGATGGTCGTGCTTTAGTCGCACAACTCGGTGATGGGCTCATTTATGGTCGGCTTAATAGCGGCTATTGGCAGCTTTTTCAAATTGACAAGGCATTTGGCAACGCAACGACAGGATTAGGTATCGCCAAAAAATTATCCGATTGGCGATGGCTTGTTTTTGAAGAGGCAACGGATAGCGTTGAAATTTCAATAATGACAGACGGGATAAGTGACGATCTCTTGCCCGAAAGTTATTCCGACTTTGCCGCAGAGATTCGTAAAGTCTTGAGGCCTAAAAGCGCAAAAAATGCCAAAAAGTGGATAACTCATCAACTGAATAATTGGCCTGTACCTATGCATGGCGACGATAAAACTTTTGCGGCAATCTATTTAGGAAGAGGATATGACTGAGCCTAAAAACAATCAAAATACCGTTGCAAAAGACGAGAAGGGCGGTGAATGGAAGCTAACCCGTAAGGTTGGGGAGGGAGGTCAGGGCGAAGTGTTCGGTACCGATATCTCTGGCTATCTGGCAAAACTCGTCAATTTCGAGGATGACAACAAGCTCACAAGCTGGTCGAAACGGATTCGCTGGGTAATGAGGCAGGATCTGGATGGTCTCCACTTAGCAAGGCCGATTGTCATTCTGACAGAACCAAAGCCGGGTTACATCATGGAGATGATGGATGAACTGCTTCCCTTACGTAAGATCCTCGATGACTCCTACGAAGCGTTACTTGTAGCGCAAGATTTCAGCGTTTTCAAAGCAACTGGTGGTCTGTTGCGTCTTTACCAGTTGTTGGGAAAGCTAGCACGTCAATTGGCTGAACTTCATGGCCGTGGTATCGCCTATGGTGACTTGTCGCCAGATAACGTGTTTGTCTCCGGTGACCCCAATTTTTGTGAAGTGTGGCTGATTGACTGCGACAATCTGGTGACAAATGGTGTTATCGATAACCAAGCTGTCTATACGCCTGACTACGGCGCACCGGAATTGGTCAGAAGTGAGGCGGGGATTAGTTCATTAACTGACTCGTGGAGTTTTGCGGTGATTGCCTTCCAACTATTGACTTTCATGCACCCACTTAAAGGTGAGATGGTGACAGAGGGCGATGAAGCCATAGAGGAAAAAGCACTTCGGGGTGAATTGCCGTGGATTGAGAATCAGATGGACGACTCCAATGCAGCAGCACCAGGAAAACGCGGATTGTTCACCGTAGCTATGACGAAAAAGCTTAAGAGTCTTTTCCAGCAGTGCTTCACTGAGGGTATTAATGACCCCATACAGCGCCCTTCAATGATGGAGTGGGCCGAAGCATTTGAGCAAGCGAGTATGGCTACTCTCAATTGCAAGAACGAAGTGTGTGGGCAAAGCTTTATCTACAATCGAGCTCATCAATGTCCGTTCTGCGATGGTGTCATCAATCCGAGCGCTTTTTTGCTGTTAAAGCATTACTACTACACACCTGAATTTGAAGCTGATGACAGTGAACAGCAGGGTAATGGCTGGATCAATTCACACAGCGGCATCGTTATAACTGCTGATAAACCTGTTTCACTAAAAAAACTGGATCCGGCCAGCGCGCTTTACCATAACTCTGCCCCCCTGTGCCAACTTGAGCTAACCAACAATGGGCTTTACATAATCCCTGCTGAGGGTCAGCTACTCCATCTGCAGAGAACCTCGGACAGCAAGACTAGCTCGATCCACAAGCGCCAACTTCTGAAAGCAGAGAGTCGCTCCAACACCAAATTTGCCCTGCATCTGGAAGATATGTCTGCCACTCACCCTGTATGGATTTTTAACTGGTAAATCATAGATATGAAGTTATTTGAATTTCCATACTTTCAGACGGATTTAATACGGGTTTCGTCACCCTGGTCCGAACGGTTTAATAAAGCGCACTGGGACAAATTTTCATGCGTCACCATTCGGGAACATGGTGATAACTTTCTTCTTATCAACGATGAGAAACAATTCGCCGAGGTCAATCTAAAGGCACTGCCGGAACCCGCCGCTAAAGTGACCTTGGCAACGGTCGCCAAGTTCGAACCTGACGCGCTTTACCTTGCCTGCCTTCCGATTCAAGACACCGTCGAAATCGACGAAGTCTGGCATCTTGGTGCAGATGAACAAATCATCGAACAGATCCGTGCAAAAACAACGAACACGCAGTGGCCCGTTGAGGAAGTCCTAAAGTGGCTACTGGGTGAGTTTGTTTGCGATAGCCAAGGCGGCGGTTGCTTTGCTCAAATGTATCGGAATGACAACAGTATCCAGATTGGGAGTCAGAGCCGCTTTACTTTGATAGGCCGTCGCTGGTTGATTGATATGGTGCAGCGAAGCAAAGGTTCCTGGTTTATTGAACGACTCAGACCCCTCAGTCGACAGCAAAGCAACGGCATTCTATGGCTACAAGCCGACATTCAATTTGTTGATGCATCTTCAGCGGCATTATTGGCTTCAGAGGAAGCGCAGCAACAGATTTCCGCCATCATTGACAGTAATCAGAGCTACATCAGTCTGTGGCGAAAATACAATCAGTTAGAGCAAAAGAAAGCCGAGGCAGAAGCAATCGCGCAAGGCTATATCAGATACCGCTCCTATGAGCCGGTGGGCCAGGAAACGGTTCGTTGGCAGTTTGAGCTTGACCTTGATATGCAGGAAAAACTGCCAGACTTTGTTAGAGGCCTGCTTTCTAATTCCGAAGGCTTACTGGAAGCTGATAAAAACTTGCCTGAGTGGTTCACTCAGGACGAGTTATCAAAAGTTGTTTCCCCGCAGGACAAAGCGCGACGCTTCGCCGGCAAATTCATCAAAGCAAGTAAAAATAGCCTTACTCTTGAACCCGACTTTGGAAAGAAAACTATTTCTCCTCCAAAACAAGGCTATTTGTTTCTGTCATTGGCTGGCACGATGACCAGTCTTCAGCGTCGGCAAAAAGCTTGGGAGCTGATCAGTCAGGGGCAAAACCCTATGCCACAGCTTAGGTACCTCCTTGAAGAGAGAGAGGTGCCACGCATTCGCCGTCGGACTTTGGAAGCGCTGTCTCCTGCGGCGCGTATGATGTTCAAAGGTGAGCCAACTGACCGCCAACGTAAAGCACTCAACGCAGCCCTGAATACGCCCGATATCTGTTTGATTCAGGGCCCGCCGGGAACCGGTAAAACCCAGGTCATTGCGGCCTTGCTAAAACGCCTGGCTGAAGTGTCTGATTCTGAGCAGGTTCAGCATCAGACCCTAGTCTCCAGCTACCAACATGATGCCGTCGAGAATGCCCTAGAACGATCGGAGGTGTTTGGTTTACCGGCCCCAAAAATTGGAGGACGCAGAAATCGGGATGCTCAACGTATCGATCAGGTATCAGTCTGGAGTGAAGAACGTGCGATACAGGTCGAGCAAAAGCTCTCGACTCTTAAGGCTCAGGATCCTGTCTGGCAGGCTTGGAAAAACGTCCAGCAAAGTCTGACGAAGGCCATGGTCTCCCGCTTACTGCCGCAAGAGCTGCAGGAGCATCTTCGTGATGTCAGAAATCATCTGACTGCGCTAGCGGAAATTAGTCAACTGAGCCCTTCCTCGATTCTTCTTTGTGATTTGGACGACCTGATAAAACAGAAATTTGGTATCAATCAGTCACTGGTCAGCGGCGCTGACCTGAGACAGATACTTGCCTCAGTTAAGGCACTTCGCGTAACCGAAACTGCGTTTTGCGATGACGGCATCGATCGTGTACAAGATCTGCTTACCAGTGCTTACATTGGAAAAATAGAGCTGAAAGCAGCTGCTTTGGAGCTTCTTGAGCAAGCTTCAAATTGGCAGATGCCCTCAAATCGACCGGATCTGCCCAAGTTAAAGGCTCTGAAAGATAAAATACTCGACCGCCTTGTTGTGGATTCCCGTCCTATTAGTCAACGGAAAATGGCTGATAACAGCATCACTGAGCTGTTATGCCAGATCCGCGACGAGCTTTCGGGCAAATTTGAAGCAACCCGATATGGAGTCACCACGGTACTGGATGACTATGCCAACGCGCTTCGCTATCAGCCTGCAGCTGTGCGCAACGCAACGGCCGAATACTCAGCCGTGCTTGGCGCGACGTGCCAGCAATCTGCATCCAACTCGATGGCTGATCTGAAGATCATCGAAAACCGCTCATCTGTGGTGTTTAACACCATCATTGTTGATGAAGCTGCACGTGCAAACCCACTCGATCTCTTCATTCCGATGTCTATGGGCGAGAAGCGCATCATTCTGGTCGGGGATCATATGCAGCTGCCACACATTCTCGAACCGGAGTTGGAGCAAGACCTTATCTCTCAGGAGAGTTTGGATGAGTCTTTGGCTAGCGGTCTGCGGGAAAGTCTGTTTGCACGCCTGTTCCGCCAAATGAAAGCGTTGGAAAACAAAGACGGGGTTAACCGAACAGTCACTCTGGACAAGCAATACCGCATGCATCCAGTTTTGGGAGAGTTCATCAGCAATCAGTTTTATGATGGTGAGCTCAAGTCTGGTTTAGCCGCTCAAAACTTCGACCATGGACTGACCGAATATGGCAGCAAAGTCTGTGGTTGGATTGATGTACCCAATTGTGAAGGCTCAGAGTTTAAGAGTGGCCCCATCACTACCAGACAGTGTGAAGCCAAACGAGTTGCAGATGAAGTTGCCCGTCTTACCCACCTCATACCAACCAAGAGCATCGGGGTGATCTCGTTTTACAGTGCTCAGGTCACCGAGATCAAAAAAGAACTAGTCAAGCACGGTATCTGCGATTCAAACAGTGAATTGGAGATCAACAAAAACTACACCACCTTTACAGATCCCGATGGAAAAGTTCATGAACGTCTACGGATTGGCACCGTCGATGCTTTTCAGGGCAAAGAGTTTGACATTGTTCTGCTTTCAATGACCCGCAGTAACCCATATAGGGTCGATCTGAACTCCGAGTCCGAACTCAATCGAAAGTTCGGCCATCTAAGACTGGCCAATCGGATGAACGTGGCAATGAGTCGTCAACGCAGCCTTCTCATTGTGGTTGGAGACAGGGCAATGGCGACCTCAGTAGCGGCACAGAAAGCCGTTCCCGCGTTGAACAGTTTCGAAAATCTATGCAATGGAGAGCACGGCTTTGTTATTTAACCCTTCCAGCACGCCAATCATCTGCTCGCCTAAATTTGAACGCTTTGGATTTGAGCGACAACATCTGCTGGTGCCACTACTGGCCTGGAAAGTGCTGGCGCCGGGCAGAAATGCACGCAATGTAAACCTGTTTCAAAAAACGATCCTTAAGCTAATCCGTGCGGGTGTTGTGCATAGCAGCGAAATCGCAGACTACATGGCACTCGATCCGGAGCTGGTCAAATTTATCATTGCGGCACAACTGCAGCCAAACGGACTTTTGGATAAAAGCTTCAAACTAACCTCTGAGGCAGAAGAAGCTCTTGATGATGGCATCATCTGCGGGAGGGAGTTGTCAACGGCTTATCTGTTTCAGGAGCCATGGAGTGGCAAACTCCTGCCTCGTATTGCAAATGCCCTCGAAACCATCGAACCCGACAAATTTGACGACAAAGGATTCCCAACCTTCTTGCGCAGTCGCGGAGAAGGTAAATACGAGAAACCCTTTTGCCTCAAAGCTACCAAGCTTCCTGATGCGCCTGATACCGGGGCGGTCTTTGAGGCACTGGAGCGTGCAGAAACCGCCAGGTTCAACAGTCTGCAGGTCGGTGGTGATTGGGCTGAGTTACGCGCCACCTTTTCCAGAGGCTACGAGCTTTTGGTAGAGCGGCCTATTCAGGTACTGGCCTGGTGCTATGTGAAAAAGGCAAACAACGGGGAAGTTCCCTGGTTGGCCAGCGATCCTTTCGGTTATTTCCCGGCAGCAGACTATATGCGGGAGTTGTTGAATGAGCGTCTTGAGAAGGATCAACTCCTGGCCGGAAGAGTCGCACGCTTATTTAACATTGAATACGGAACCTCGGCAGACCTGCAAGCCACTATCGAACAGGATGAAGAACAGCTTCGTCTTGAGTTGTTGGCTGAGTGGCCTTGGCTTTCCGGGTATCCGGAACTTGAGAGGTACGTTGGCTCACTCTTGCGTTTGTCTAAAGCCAACATACTAAATGGCGAGAAATGCAGATGGGAGGACATCGATAGTGAATGTATCACTGCGCAAAAAGTCGCAGAATGCCTAATAAAAATACTCCTGAAAAAATATACCGGTAAATCTGTTTGCCACATGCTACGAGGCAACGACTTATCCGGAAGTGGGGAAAAACGTCAAAAGACACTGGATTGGGGCTCCCGAGTAACGCTATTTAACCACTTGCCGGTAGCAGGCCTCAATCTCAAGGAGTCCGAAGCGTTGGCAAGTGTTGACTCTAGGGGGATGCTCATGGCAATTGAGCGCGAACATGGCTCATTAAAATCGTTGCTGGCTGGTGCATTGCTGGCATGTTTCTGCCATCCGAGGCACCCCTTGGTTGAGCTCGAGCATCACTCCCCTGGGTGGATCCGCAAGCTGTTGCAGTTGGCCGATCTCAGAAATAAGGCGGGGCATGCATCGGGTGAGCTGCTAGATAAACAACACGTTTTTAATCAAACCCAATGGCTTATCAGCTGGGTTAAATTATTTGAGAAAGAAATATAAAAATGGCAAAAAAACCAAATAAGACTGCGTCAAGTGCGTCGAACAATCAAAAAGCCTCAGCTTCTGGCCTGAGCCTTGCCGAAAAATTGGCTAGTGTACTCGGGCGCTTGCCTGATGACGTTGAGCTGCAGGAGGGTATTTCAGAAGCAATTAAGGAAGAGGTAATTGCTAAAGCTGACGAACAAACACAGAATCTATTGGATGAGTTAATTTCTGAGTTAAACCGGCTGACTTCTGAGTGTAGCCGTTACCGCTCAAAACTCGAAATAGACACAGTACAAGCCAATGTAGAATCATCTCGTATCAATAATGAACGGACAATTCTTGAGCAAAATAAGGAAGCCTTCAAAAAAGAGAAAGCCGCTTTAAAAGCTCAGGAAACCGAACTGAACAAAGACAAATTGACGTTTGCTACTGAGCAAAATGAGTTTGCCATCAAGAAGCGTGAACTAGAAACTCGAGAACTCAATGCTGTTGCGGGCTTTGCCAAACAGAATGAGGCCTCGCTCGAACAGTTGCAGATAAAGAAAGTGGAACTGGAGCAGTCTTTGGCTGCACTGCAGTCAGCCATCGCTGCTGAAGAGCAAACTGCTGCTAATGCCCGTATGGAACGCCATCGCGAGTTATTAGTTTCTCAGCAAGGTGCTTTTAATGCTATTGCAGCTAAAGAGCGCAAACTTTTTGAGCAACGGGTTGAGTTTGATGCTCAGCAATACGAGCTCGAAAGTCTTAAACATAGCCTAGCTGGAAAGCTGGTTGCTCTACAGAATCAACAAAAACACCTGGATAAACAAGCACAGGAGCTGGCTGCGGAGCAACTGGCTGCCAAAGATCGTCAGTTGGAGGCTCTCCGTGAACGGCTCGCTTCTGCGAATGGTATGCTTGCAACCCGGGATAAAGAGCTTGAATCCTGGAATGATATTCGCCAGCTGATGGGGGACCGCTCTCCGCAAGCGCTTATTGAGCAACTCAATCAGGCACAACGGCAAATCGAAGAGCTTAAGAACGAACTCGCCTTGAAACCTTCTGGTTCGCTGCAATCGCAATACGACCAATTACGCCATGAGTTCGACTTACAGGAGCAGGACAAACTCGATCTGGAACGTCAGGTCAATGAATTACGTCGGACTGTGGCCAAGGGAGCAATGTCTGTTATCGGGCAGGAAACCCAAGAGAAAGAGCTTCGGGTTTTACGCAAGCACAAAGAAGTATTGTCCCGTGCCGTTGATGATCTAGAATCACAAGTCGATGATTTGGTACAGCGCCAGAGCAGTCAAACCGCTTTCCCTGCAATGCAAGCCATGGACAATGACCACAAGCTGCAAAGTCAGCCGAAGTTGGAAGCTGTTCGAGATCTTAAGCAGTTTGCCCAAGTGCTGCAGCATAGGATCGCGCTTGATGTGAATACTGGGAAAGAGCTTTACTACCGCCTCGAGGACATCCAAATTTTTCTCGGTGGTCTCGCCATGTCACGACTGGCTATTCTTCAGGGCATTAGTGGTACTGGTAAAACTAGTTTGGCTACCGCATTTTCTCGTGCCGTCGGGGGCCACTGCACCAGTGTCCGTGTTCAGGCTGGCTGGCGAGATAAAGAAGACCTGCTGGGTCATTACAACGCGTTTGAGAAAAAGTACTACGAGAAAGAAGCGGTACAAGGTCTTTATCGGGCTTCTTTGCCAGCTTACGCTGACCGACCATGCATTATTTTGTTGGACGAGATGAACCTCTCCCGTCCTGAGCAGTACTTTGCTGAATTCTTATCTGCTCTTGAGGAAGATCCTGAACGGCAGCAGATCGCGCTAGCAACCTCGCCTTGTCCCAATGCACCGAAAATGCTGATTGATCAGCATAAGCTGCAAATCCCGCAGAATGTCTGGTTCATTGGAACTGCAAACCATGATGAAACCACCAATGAATTCGCCGACAAAACCTATGACCGTGCCCATGTGATGGAGTTGCCTCGCAATGAGCACCGGTTTGAAATTGATACCCGTATCGCGGAAGAGCCCGTCAAGTTTAGTTTTGAATCGCTTATAGAGGCCTTCCATAGCGCCAAAGATCGTTACGCCTCCGAAATTGAACGGGTTAAAGGGTTTTTACATCCATCTAACAGCTTCAGTGATGTGCTGCAAAAGCAATTCAGTGTTGGGTGGGGTAACCGACTGGAGCGCCAGCTTACAGCCTTTATTCCTGTTGTTTTGGCGGCAGGAGGGAGCCTTGGTCAGGCCGTGGATCACCTGATCACAACCAAAGTTCTGCGCCCAGGCAAAGTGGTGGGCCGCTATGACACAACAAAGGATGATGTAAACCAGTTGATTGAGGCCCTGGAGGAAACTTGGGAACTGCTTTATACCGACGACAAACCGGTCAAAGGGCTACGTTTGCTTGAAAAAGAACTCGACCGTAAGGGGTGATCACTATCATGCTTCTTGACCGGTTTACCGGGGAAAAGCTTAACCTGACCGACCTGCCGCAAGAGATCATCTCCGGCAGATATCAGGTAGAGCAATACCCGTTGCAGTATCAAAGACGCTTTGAGCTTACAGCGGGTCAGCTGCTGCTCAATGAAGGTGGTGGTCGATGGCACTGCGGGCCCACATCGGGCACCTATTTCCAGCCGGGTTATCGCACTGCCGATGCCGAAACCCGCGCCAAAATTGAAGCCCTGCTCAGTGATACGGTCAGCGATATCGCGATACGCTTCAACAGCCGTTCACCTGCGGAGTTCCATAACGTTTCGCCGTTGCTGCCTCCGACTGTCTTAGGTCGAAGCGAGATGCAACCGTTGGAGTCACTGCTGCTTGAAGTATTTCAGGCGGGGCACCTTTATGAAATTGCCTATCGCTCTAGGCTGGAACTGATTCAGAAAGAGGAGCTGGTCCAGACTGGCAGAGCCAAACGCTTATCCAATAAGGCTCCTGATTATCTTGCTGCACATTCTGAAGACTGGCAATCCCGTACCTTTACTGGGATTATGCCTAAACGCGTCATTACACGGCTTAACGAAGATAACTACGACATATACGAGAATCGCGTCTTTGCACGATTGATCGATCACCTCGACATATACCTGGCAAGCCGCCTAAGGGAGATCGAGCAGCTCGCTGATATCTTTGATTCCGCTTTGTCCTATTCAGTGGGCAGCGACCTCTATTGGAAGATTAGTAAGAATATCTGCTCAATGTGGGGCCAAAGTTTTAGTGATGACGATCTAGAATTCGCAGCTTCCAGAAGTAAGGTCACTCTTGAAAATCTTCGTTTTCTGCTCCGGGAAGTGCGCGGCCTGCGCCAATCGAAGCTTTATAAGGCAATTCCGAGGAACGTGCATATTGGAAGCCAGCTGAGAATAACGAACGTATTGGCTCACGATCAGCATTATCGTCACCTAGTTCGACTATGGGACTGCTGGGTAAAAACTCAGGAGCGTACTGAGCTTGATCAGGATGAAAAGATTCGCCTCGCCCAATATCGCGCTAAACTCTACTCGGATTATGTCGAGTTAGTTGTATATCATGCACTTGAGGCGATTGGACTGCCTCCCTCTGATTCCAGTACGGTACTCGTTTTGGAAAAGGCCGGGCACGAGATTACATTAAGGAATCAATATTCTGCGCTCACGATCATTCCTATCTTTAGCGATCTGGAAAGTGCAAGTCTGCCTTCTGAGGCATACACCAATCACAGCGAACAGCGTCTGCTGATCTCTCCTTTAGCATCGACAAAATCAGGGCTTCGCCGACCAGACGAGTTCAATTGCCCGGCATTTCAACATACGGTCGAAACCGTTACTGCATCGCCGCTTGAACTGTTCTGCGTAGAGAACTTGGCTATGGCGCTTCAGCGCTGGTACGCGAAAGGCTTAGTCAATCGCTATGGCCAAAAGATTGAAGTCAGCCGTTCTATCCTTCGAGGCATTAGTATCGCAAATGCCAAAGTGGAGAATGACGCGATCAAGGTTCTGGCACCGCTGGAGTCCGACTGGACCAGTCAATTTGAGCAAAACATAAAAAAACTGAGTCTCGAAACGGGAATCCGGTTGTTGCCTGATGAGGTTGAGTCGGCGAAAAGTAACTTATTGTCAGTACATGCAGACTTACTTCGTTTGTCTCGCTGCCCTGAGTGCGCTGTTAAATCTGCAAGGTTTACGCCTCGTGAACATGATTGTTTTGAGGCAACGTGCGACTGTAACGCTACCTGGGGAATCTACAGACGGAAAGACGGTTCCAGAATATTTCAATTGACACCATCGAGCCCCAATAATCAGAACGCTTATCATGGTAGATTCAAAGAGTTGTTTGAAGTTCACCATACCAGTGCAGAGTCTGATAGCCTGACTCGGTAGATTTATTTCTTATCGGACGGGGAAGTAGTTTTCTTGTCATATAAGGATATTAAGGGATACTAAAAACAAAGGGTGGAGATAGCAAATAACGGTAACCATCAACTCAGGTTTGAGCTAGTACAGTTAAGCGCGCTCAGTAGTTATACTGTTCAGCCAAGCTGGTTTTTACTACCTGATACAAGCGTGTCTAGGTTATTGATGATGCTTAACTTTCCGCCTCCTTTACATATCGTGAGACTAGGGATAGCCTCTTTAACCAGACCCGAGTAAACTCACAGTCTAAGTATTTAAAACACGGAACGTTATGAAAAACATCCTATTAGCAACCATAGGGGCCAGTCCTCAGGTTCTTACAGAAACCCTGTACGCCATCCATCAGAGCGGTAAGCCGTTTCCAGATGAAGTGTTTGTTATTACCACGCTTTCAGCTAAGCCGTTGCTGATGAATGGTCTGTTTCGCGATGGTCATTTACAGGCACTAAAAGACGAATATAAGCTCCCCGATTTTCGTTTCGATGAGTCCCATATCTGGTTGATTGAAGATGATGACGGTAATCAGGTTGATGATGCTAAAACCGTTGACGACCAAAGCCTTATGGCAGACTTCATTACCAAGACACTCTTCAGGTTAACCAGTGTTCCCAACATTGCGCTTCATACATCACTCGCGGGCGGGCGCAAGACCATGGCATTTTACACTGGCTATGCCATGTCGCTCCTTGGTCGGCATCAAGACACGTTAAGTCATGTGTTTGTCGACGATGACTTTGAGTTTGTGCGTGATTTTTGGTTTCCTACAAAGTCAACCAAATGGGTCACAGGTAAGAATGGACAAGGCGAGGTAGATGTCAGTAAAGCCCAAGTTACTTTGGCGGAAATTCCGTTTGTTAGAATGCGACACTCCATTGACCCTAGCCTGCTGGCTTCGATGGAAAACCTATCATTCAGCCAAACTGTAGCCTTGTTGAATGCCGGGCAAGACCAAACCTTGTCGGTCAAAATCAATCCCAAGGCCAAAACTCTCGAGACCCTAGGCGTTGAGATTAAACTCACCGCAAAGGAATTGGCCTTTTATCTTTGGCTTTATCATAAAGGTGAAGCGGGGCTGCTGGTGGACAGATATTTTGATGAGGACCCAGCACACAGTCTGGGCTTTCTGAGTCTGTTTGCTACTATGTCGCAAGACCCTCGAGTATTTGAAAGTTTCGGGATAACCCCAGAGGATTTTAAAGAACAAAATCTTCATCAATTAAGAGGGATGGAGAAGTCTTTTCTTCAGCCCGTCTGCAGCCAGATAAATCACAAGCTTAAAAAAGTACTGCCGGCGGCAACTGCAGATAAACTAGCCGTGATGTCATTGCCAGAAAAAGTAGGTCAAAGGTATCGTGTGGCACTTTGCTCCCACGGCTTGCTTGATGATACGGCGCTATTGAATGGAAAGTCACAATGAAAAAATCTAATTTTGAGTTTCTCAGAGGCGTCAACGACTTTCTGTACGCGTTAGCTTGCGCTGCGGAAAATAATTTTCCAGATGATCCTAATACCTCATTGGTAAAAATGCGTCAGTTTGGTGAGATGACGGCAAAAATGCTCGCCAAATTATTAGGGATGCAGGAAATCCCTGATAATCAGAACGATCTTCTGCGTGAGATTGGGCGCTTACCCTTTATGGATAGTGGTATTCTCAGTGTATTTCATAAACTCAGACAGATTGGTAATAAAGCGGTACATCACTACCATAACGACCTAAATGATGCCGAAATGTGTTTACGTCTTGGGTATCGTCTTGGCGTATGGTTTTATCGTATTTCGACGAAAGAGATTGATTTCCAACCCGAACCCTTTGTACTTCCGTCAAAATGCGAAAACAGTTATTTGACTGAAGTCGAAGAAATGAAACGCCAGTTGGAGTCCGCCAATCAGGCACAGCATCAATCTAAAGCTGAACTCGAAGCCCAAAAGGCCCGCCTAGTCGCACTCAACGGCTATATCGCGATTCTTGAAAGTAAGCAGCAAGAAACGCAAGCGCAAACCGATGCGCGAATTACAGCACTCAAAGCGCAACTTGCGGCAAAGGATGCCGAACTTGCCAAAAAGACGGAACAACAACGCCGTACTTACCATAAGCAAATTACAGAGCAAGCAACCAGTCGCAGCCTTGAGTTGAATGAAGCTGAAACGCGTTACCTGATCGATGTCCAATTGCGCAAAGCGGGTTGGGATGCCGACAGTAAAAATCTTACCTTTTCTAACGGGGCTCGTCCTCAGGTAGGACGAAATCAAGCAATTGCAGAATGGCCGACAGCGAAGGATGAAACGGGAAAACTCGGTTTTGCCGATTACATACTATTTATTGGGTTGATGCCCGTCGGGGTGATTGAGGCTAAAAAGGCCAACGTAGACGTTTGCGGCAAACTCAGCGAAGCTTATCGATACAGTAAATGTTTCGATAATCACTTGTTATTTGAGCTACTTAAAGATGCCGCCAATGGTGATACTCAGCAGCTAGCACAGGTGGCAGAGTCCAAATCAAGCTATGCGGTTCGCTGGTTAGACACCGATGGCCGCACCTTTAATGTGCCTTTTTGTTTTTCTGCTAATGGCCGTGAATATCGCTCGGCCATCAAAACCAAAAGTGGGATCTGGTATCGCGATGTACGTCGCCCCACTAATATGCCCAAGGCATTACCAGAGTGGCACAGGCCAGAAGAATTGTTGGATCTGCTGGCGCGCGATAATCAACATCTCAACCAGTGGTTTGCTCAAAACACCGATATGAGTGACCTTGGCCTTCGCTATTACCAAGAAGAAGCCGTTAACGCCGTAGAGCAAGCCATTATCAACGGACAGCAGGATATTTTGCTCGCGATGGCAACGGGTACAGGTAAAACCCGTACCGCTATCGCCCTTATGTATCGTCTTATCCAGTCGCAGCGCTTTAGGCGCATTTTGTTTCTAGTTGATAGAACATCACTCGGCGCGCAGGCGCTCGGTGCGTTTGAAGATACCAATATTAAAGGTGACACCTTTAATGCCATATTTAATATCAAAGGCTTAACCGATAAATTTCCCGAAGATAGCACCAAAATCCATGTTGCAACCGTACAATCTTTGGTAAAGCGAACCCTACAAAGTGATGAAGTCATGCCTGTAGGCCGCTATGACTGCATCATAGTGGATGAGGCGCACCGTGGTTACATTCTCGATAAAGAGCAAACCGAAGGTGAAGAGAAATTCCGCAATGCCTTAGATTATATCTCTGCCTATCGGCGTATTATCGACCACTTCGATGCGGTAAAAGTCGCACTAACCGCCACCCCAGCACTGCATACAGTGGATATTTTCGGTGGGCCACAAAAGCAGCCTGTCTATCGTTATAGCTACCGTAAAGCTGTAATCGATGGTTATTTATGCGACCAAGAACCGCCGATCAAAATTAAAACCAAGCTCAGTAGCGAAGGAGTGTACCTGTCTCAAGGCACACAAGTGCAACGCTTATCTAACCGAGGTGAATTGATAAACGACACCTTAGAAGACGAACAGGGTTTTGAAGTCGCTGATTTCAACCGTAACTTAATTGCCTCTAATTTCAATAAAGTCGTGTGTCAGGAGTTGGTTAATCACCTCGACCCCAGCAGTGCGCAAAAAACCTTAGTATTTTGTGTAAACAATGCCCACGCCGATATGGTCGTTGATGAACTGCGCGCCGCGTTTAAAGCCAAATACCCGCAGTTGGAGCATGACGCGATTATAAAAATCACCGGTGATGCGGATAAAGACAGCACAAAAGTGCAATCCATGATCACCCGCTTTAACAAAGAGCGTTTGCCCAACATGGTCGTCACCGTCGATTTGCTCACTACGGGCATTGATATTCCGAGTATTTGTAATCTGGTGTTTATGCGTAAAGTGCGTAGCCGCATCTTATATGAGCAAATGAAAGGCCGCGCGACCCGGTTATGCCCACTGGTGGGTAAAACCTCGTTCCGGATTTTTGATGCGGTCGATCTCTACGCTACGCTCGAAAGTGTGGATACTATGCGTCCTGTGGTGGTGCGTCCTCAGGTTGACCTACAAACCTTGGTTAACGAAATCACCGACTCACAAACCTACAAAGTGATTGAGGCCGATGGCCGAAGCTTTGCCGATCATAGTCATGAGCAGCTGGTGGCTAAACTGCAACGCATCATCAGCCACGCCCAATTTAATCGTAATAAATCCAAAGAAGTCGAGTCGCATATCAAGCGCTTAGATGAACTGTGTCTCGATGCTGCTGGTTGCGATTTTTCAAGCCTTGGTAAAACGCTTAAACAAAAAGGGCCGCGATGGTCAGCGGAGATCTTCAATAACGTCACCACTTTGGTCGGGCGTTTAGAGCACCTTAAAACTGAAATTAATGCCCTGCGAGACATGCCGATTTTCACCGATATCCATGATGAGATCACCGATGTCAGCCAAGTATGGGGCGATCACGACAGCGCCGAAGAGTTTCTAGATGCCTTCGATCGCTTAGTTGATCGTTCTGCAAACCAACAGGAAGCACTCGATATTATTGTCAACCGCCCACGGGACTTGACCCGTAAAGGATTGATCGCGCTGCAAGAATGGTTTGATGCGCAAAACTACAACGACTCAACCCTACGAAGCGCTTGGAAAGTCGCTAAAAATCAGGATATTGCCGCTAAGTTAATTGGCCATATTCGCCGCGCTTCCATTGGCGATGCACTCATGCCGTTTGAACAACGGGTCGATTTAGCACTGACACGCATCAAGCGCAGTAAGGATTGGAATGCAGAGCAGTTAAGCTGGTTAGAACGCCTCGCCGGGTCGATTAAAGAAAAAGTCGTTCTAGATGAGGACACCTTCAAAACCGGTAACTACAAGCGCAAAGGTGGCAAACCCAAGCTGATGACGGTCTATGATGACCAATTAGACACCATACTCGCCGAATTTAATGAATATATGTGGGACGAACGGGCCTAGTTGCCTACAATCCTGTGCAACATCACAGCCCTTTGCCTGTAAATGAGCCTGTAAAGCCCGTGAGCGGCGGGGTGACAATCCCGCCTAACTTATCCCCGCATGGGGAGCTGAAAAGAGATTTATATGAATAACAACGATTTAGTCGCCAAACTGTGGAAACTGTGTGACAACCTGCGTGATGGTGGCGTGTCTTACCAAAACTATGTCAACGAGCTGGCGTCTTTACTGTTTTTAAAAATGTGCCAAGAAACCGGCCAAGAGCAAGATTTACTGCCAGTAGGATTTCGCTGGGCGGATCTGAAATCGCGCATCGGTCAAGATCAGCACCAGTTTTACCGTAATATGTTGGTGCAGCTCGGCGCAGACGATCACGCCATCGTGCGGGCCATCTTCCAAAACGTAAACACCACCATTACTCAACCCGCACAGCTCACTGAACTGGTCAGCAACATGGATAGCCTAGAGTGGTTTGATGGCGGCCAAGGCAAAAGCCGCGATGATTTTGGCGACATGTACGAAGGCTTATTGCAAAAAAACGCCAACGAAACCAAATCCGGCGCAGGGCAGTACTTCACCCCAAGGCCACTGATCAGCACCATAGTGCAAGTGATACAGCCCAAGCCACGGGAAATCATTCAAGACCCCGCCGCCGGTACGGCTGGCTTTTTGATTGAGGCGGATAAATACATCAAAGCTCACACCAACGATTTGGATGACTTGGACGATGATGACCAAGATTTTCAAATGAAAAAAGCCTTTGTCGGCCTAGAGTTGGTGCCCGAAACCCGCCGTTTAGCGCTGATGAACTGTTTGCTGCACGATATTGAAGGCGACGCCAACGAAGGGGCAATTCGCCTTGGCAACACCCTTGGCAGTGCCGGCGAAAACCTACCCAAAGCCGATGTGATTTTAACCAACCCGCCCTTTGGCAGCGCGGCCAGCACCAATATTACCCGCACCTTTGTGCACCCAACTGGCAACAAGCAGCTGTGTTTTATGCAGCATATTTACGATGCGCTTGAGCCGGGTGGCCGCGCGGCCGTGGTGATCCCCGATAACGTGTTGTTTGAAGGTGGCAAAGGCAGCGACATTCGCCGCGATTTAATGGATAAATGCAACCTGCACACCATTTTGCGCTTGCCGACGGGGATTTTCTACGCCGCAGGGGTGAAGACCAACGTGCTCTTCTTTCAAAAAGGCACGCCAGAAAATAAATACCAAGATAAAGGCTGCACCAAAGAAACATGGGTATTTGATCTGCGCACCAATATGAACACCTTTGGTAAGCGCCGCCCACTCACCGAGGCCCATTTTGCCACGTTTATTGCCGCCTATGGCCCAGATAAAAACGGCCAATCTGTGCGAGAAGAAGGCGTGTACGATACGCTCGGCGCGATGTATGCCGAAGACACCGACTCGGTAGAACACACCATCGACAACGCTCGCTGGCGTAAATTTAGCCGTGAGTATATTCGCGAGCAAAAAGGCGACAGCTTAGATATTAGCTGGCTGAAAGATCTCGAAGCCACTAGCGCCGAAAACCTGCCCGAGCCAGAAGTGCTGGCCGGAGAAGCGATGGCCGAACTCACCGAAGCCATGGCAGAAATTTACCAACTGATGCAAGCTCTGGGCGCAGAGGATATCGCAGAAGGGCAGAAGTTGTTGGTGGCCGAGGCGTTTGGGCTGCAAGAAAAGGTCCTAGGCGCGGCGCCTGCGGAGGCAAACGAATGAGTGAATTGCCGAAGGGGTGGGTGAAATGCAATATAGACTCATTGTGTACAAAGCCTGAACAGTTTAAGCCTTCTGATACATTGACATTTAAATACATTGATATAAGTAGTGTTGATAGAGAGTCTAAAACGATTACCTCACCCTCAGAAATATTAGGATGTGATGCTCCTAGTCGAGCGAGAAAACTCGTAAATACAGGTGATATCATTGTGTCAATGACGCGTCCTAATCTAAACGCTGTTGCAAAAATTCCACCGGAGCTTGATGGCAATATTGCATCGACGGGTTTTGATGTACTCAAGCCAATATTAATTGAGCCAGACTGGCTGTTTTCAATAGTAAAAAGTAAATCATTTATTGCTGCTGTCTCAGGAACTACGATTGGCGCACTATATCCAGCATGTAAAGCGAGTGATATTCGAAATTATGAATTACCACTTCCCCCACTCGCCGAACAAAAACGCATCGTAGCTAAGCTGGATGAAGTATTGGCGCAAGTCGATACCATTAAAGCGCGGCTGGATCGCATTCCCACGATCCTTAAACGCTTTCGCCAATCCGTCCTCGCCGCCGCCGTGTCGGGTAAGTTGACGGAGGAGTGGCGTGCGGGAAGAAATATTCCGGTAAAGGATTCGTTTGCGCAAGTAGCAGATTTTCGTGGGAAAAATCTTAAATCACTACCAAATGGTTGGATATGGGTTAGGTTTGATGCTGTGAATGAAGTAGCGTCTAACCTCGTAGATCCGTTAGATAATCCCAAGGATTTTCATATAGCCCCAAATCATATAGAAAGTAAGTCGGGTCGATTATTCGAATATACAACCGTTGAAGAAGATAAAGTTAAAAGTGCTAAACACCGTTTTTTTGCAGGGCAAGTTCTTTATTCAAAGATTCGACCATATTTGTGTAAAGCTGTAATTGTGGATTTTAGCGGTGTATGTAGTGCCGATATGTACCCATTAAATACGCAAATGGAGCCACGATTTCTTTTGAATTGGCTGTTAAGCGATCAATTTACTGAATGGGCATCTAATGGTGATAGTAGGACAGTTCTTCCTAAAATAAACAAAAAGCAGCTATCAGAAATACCTTGCCCTTTGCCTTCACCTGAAGAACAAAAAGAAATCGTCCGTCTTGTCGATCACTATTTCGTTTTTGCCGACAGCATCGAAGCGCAAGTGAAAAAAGCCCAAGCGCGGGTGGATAACCTCACCCAAAGCATTTTAGCCAAAGCCTTCCGCGGTGAGCTGGTGGCACAAGACCCTAACGACGAGCCCGCCGATAAGCTGCTTGAGCGCATTGCTCAAGCGCGCACGGAGGCTGAAGCGTTAGCCAAAACTGCGAAAAAACTGAAACAATAATTGATAGTAGATGAGTGTTTTTTATTTCAGCCCACCACTTCGGTGGGTGTTGTTCAATATTAGTCAATTTGGTATCGCTATGCATGCTAAAGCCTCGTTTGTTTTCTGGACCACATTGATCTTTTATGTGGTCACGCTGTTTAGCGTATCTTATGTTGGTGTTTATTTAACCTACATTGCATTACCGATATTATTACTTGCTGGTTTAGTCATGAAACTGACAACGCCAAAGCCTGAACATAAAGAGATTCAGGATAATATTTCTGGCGCGGTTAATGAGGCCCTAGAAGTAACCAGCAGTGTGCTTAACTCCATTTCATCCGGCTTGGGTGCTGCAACTCAAGAACTCAACATTTTTAACGAGAAGATGGTGTTAAAACAGCAAAAAACAAAACTGCTAACGGAGCAACGACTTCAGCTGAAATTGGAGATGATCCCAATTGAAGCCGACATAATCTCTCTCAATGGAGAGGCGAAAGCACTAAAAGAGGCTGAAATCAAAATACTGCAAAAACAATTAGCGCGACTTGACCAGCAAATTGATGCTGTGAAGCAAGCTTGTGAAGAAGCAGTAGATGCAAAATATGACACCAAATGAATTGCTCATAATCTGCTATTGTTGCGGCCATTGAGGGGAAGCAACTCACGATAGTAGAGAAATGTTTTAAAATTAATTGCTTATCAATTTTCTGCATGCACCAAGCATGCTTTTATAGGGAAATAACTATGTCCGTTTATCTATTAACATGGAACCCCAAAAACTTTTCCAATGGTGGAGAAGGCTCTGAATTAGGCACTTTAGATTACCAGAGCGGTGACGTTGTAAGGTGGTCTTGCCATAGTCAGCAGCCTAAGCTCGGCGATACAGTCTACCTAATTCGAGTGGGTGTGGAACCTCGGGGAATTATTGCAAAAGGAATTGTAAGTCAAGAAAGCTACTTAGATGAGCATTGGTCTGATGCCACTAAGCAGAAACGCTATATAGACTTTAAGCTTGAAGAGCTACGTTCTTCATGTGAGCAAGGTTTATTACCTATGATGTTGCTGCAAGGTGCGATGCCTGAGCAAAAATGGAGCCCACAAACATCTGGTATTGAAGTAAAGCAGGAATACAAAGATGCTTTAGCTACATTATGGCTGAACGGTCACGTCAAACATTCGGTGGCTCAGTTCTTCGAATGGTACTTAGCTAATGAGTTTAATTTTAACGAGAGTGGCTGGTACAAGCGTTATGTTGAAACCTGTAAGCTAGCAGAGCGGCTTAAACGTGGTAAAGAGATTTCTCAGGAAGAGCTTAAAACCCTTTGGTATGACGGAGGTAATGGTATTGCCAGTGTGGGACAGGGTTTTATGTATAAAAAAGAATTTGAGGAAAATCGCGAGTATTTATTACATGTAACCCGCCAAATTTTAAAGCAGCCAAACGAAGAAACCTACAAAAATTTAACAGCTGACTGGAAAGAGGCTGGCCGTTTTAAAAGGATACTCTGGGCGGTGATACATAGAGTGTTTGCAGCGGCTTCACCAGATAAATTTACCAGTATTGTGGGTGATGATTACATTAAAGAAGTGTTTGCTTGCCTCAATAACCAATATCAAATAGCCGTGATACGTCAAGCGACATGGCTTAGCGATAATACCGAGCTGCTACAAAAAACGAAAAGCTATTTACCCAAAAATATTGATGTTCAGACTCGCAATATTTTGCTTTGGAGCCTTTATGAGTGGAGAGCAACTTATAAGCAAGAAGACGGAGATGAAATTAGTGAGGTTCAAGAGGAAAAAGCAATCTACTCGAACAACGAACAATCTTCTCTACAAGCAAACACAGTCTTGAACCAAATTTTATATGGTCCGCCAGGTACTGGTAAAACCTATCTGCTCCAAGAAAAGTTCAAACAATACACGAGTCAGCCAGAAGTGCTGGAGCGTAATATTTGGTTAAAAACCAAGCTTGAACCGTTAAACTGGATGCAAGTTTTAACGCTGTGTTTACTAGAAATTGGTGGGAGAGCCAAAGTAAAACAGCTTGTTGAGCATGAGTATTTTAAGTGCAAAGCAGAGCTTAACAATCGAGATAAAAATCTTGCCAATACCGCTTGGGCAGCGTTGCAAAGCTTTACCGTGTTGACCTCAAAAACGGTAGAGTATAAGTCCCATAGTGAGCCTGCAATTTTTGACAAAACCGAAGATGCTTTCTGGTTTATTGTTGAGGAGAAGTTAGAGCTGGTGGAAGATTTGGTCGCCTTAGCAAACGAGATTAACCAAGGGCCACAATCTGCCGAGGTGATTAAGCGTTACAGTACCACCACCTTCCATCAGTCTTATGGCTATGAAGAGTTTATTGAAGGATTAAGAGCAAAAACCGATGATGACGGAAACATTCACTACTCTGTCGAATCGGGCGCTTTTTTACAGCTATGCCAGCGCGCAGCGAATGATCCTGACCACCGCTATGCAATGTTTATTGACGAAATTAACCGCGGCAATATTTCTAAAATCTTTGGTGAACTGATCACTCTTATCGAAGCAGACAAACGTACAGGCTGTAAACATGCTATATCAGTGAATCTTGCTTATAGCCAAGAGCCGTTTTCGGTCCCGTCGAATGTAGATATCATCGGCACCATGAACACCGCCGACCGTTCACTGGCGATGATGGATAGCGCGCTGCGCCGCCGCTTTGACTTTATCGAGATGATGCCAAACCCAATTCTGCTCCATGGGGCTGTGGTAAAAGGCATCGACCTTGAAACACTGCTAAAAACCCTGAACGAGCGCATTGAGATTTTGTACGACCGTGAGCACACCCTTGGCCATGCGTTTTTTATCCCAGTGAGGAACTTAAAAGCCGAAGGGAAGGAAGAGGAAGCTTTTACCAAGCTGGTGAGTGTGTTCCAGAACAAGGTCGTCCCGCTGTTGCAAGAGTACTTTTTTGAAGACTGGCAGAAGATCCGTTTGGTGCTGGGGGATAATCAGCGTGAATCGGACCTACAGCTAATTGAAACAAAAGAGCTTAAAAACAATGACCTTGATGCTCTGTTTGGCAAAAAGCATGACCTGAGTCCCTACGGTGAGGCGCTAACACGTTACAAACTGAAGATGTTTGATGAACCAGTATGGCGAGATGCTGAGGTGTATCGTCGTATGTATGCACATTCGACGAAGGACAACGATGCTGTGATGGCTCAAGGTGAAACAAGCGCTGAGGGTGTGTAATTCATGTCAGTGATACCACCTACTGTGTTTGAGTTCGGCTACCTCTGCTCTGACAGTTATGGCGCTTATGTTGAGGGGTACACAGTGATCCCCGATGCCGACTTCTGCTATTTAGAGAAGCGGTGTTTGACTGAGGATAACTCCGGTTTCAACCAGCTTATGAAGCCTTGCTTCAAGCGGGGTTGCAGGCTGCTTCAGGTACAAAATTATGTCGGAGTCATTTTTGTTCCTTCTGGTCATCATATTGAGGTGTTGCCGAAAGCGGGCTTGGATTCTGATTCGGGTGAAACGACTTATGAGCAAGCGCGTGCGACACTGCTCATCATGTTGCAAGCCTTGGGTGAATTTCGCCACATTCAGCTGGATAACGCTGCACTCAACACCCTGAAAATGCCGCTTCTTGAAGTGTTTATCTCGCAGTTTTTGGATTGTGTGAACCACATCGTTAAACGGGGGTTGAAGCGTGATTATGTGCGTCAGTTAGACAATCTTTTGGTTAAAAAAGGTAAGCTGAGCATGGTGGGGCAGCTTCGTTACAACACGGTGGCGAAGCACCGATTTTACTGCGAGTTTGATGAGTATGTTGAAAACAGGCCGGTTAACCGACTGTTGAAAACCGCCATGCTCAAGGTGCAAGGATATTGCAGGAACCACAGCAATCAGAAGTTGTTGCGAGAACTGTTATTTGCATTTGATACCGTGCCCAAAAGCTTGAATACTAAACAGGATTTTGGGAGTGTACAGTTCGACCGTGGGATGCAGCATTACCAACCCGCATTAAGTTGGGCGAAACTGATTCTGGGGGAGGCTTCACCGATTAGCATGCAAGGGGATGCAGGGGCACCTTCACTCTTATTTCCGATGGAGTCGGTGTTTGAGTCCTTTGTCGCGAAAACGCTGAGAAGCCAACTTCCCACCGCGTATTCGCTCCGTACTCAGGCTAAAACAGAAAAGCTTGTCACTCATCACTTAGGAGCAGATAAACAGCGAGAGTTGTTTACCCTAAAGCCTGATTTGATGATTGAAAAGGGCGGTGAGCAAGTTTGTGTGCTTGATACCAAGTGGAAACGCATCAATCCAGAAAGTACCGACAAGTTTGATTTATCCCAAGCGGATTTTTACCAGATGTTTGCTTATGGGCAAAAGTACTTGGAGGCTAAGGGAACGCTGATATTGATTTACCCACAGACAGGGAGTTTTCAAAAACCATTGGAAGGGCATTTTGCGTTTTCTGAATCATTAAGGTTATGGGTTCTACCTTTTAAAATCGATAAGAGCAAGAGCTATATAATTCTTCCCGAGGATGGCAGTTTGTCTTTCGGCTGAGATGGTTTTTTACCAAAACCTTTGATTTAAAAGTGGGAGCTATGCAACGCATAGCTCCAATCAAATGCGCCAAAAACCATAAATGTTGGATATTTCTTAAGTTAGAACAATAAAAATAAGGACGTTGGAAAACCTATGCAGCAAAGCACTTCGTTGCAGACAGGCATTTCCGCTAAATCATCATAAGCTTATTATCTCCGAGAACGGCAGCAATTCATTACTATGACCCTCAAGAGCATTTCGATTGTGAGGAAGTTATGTGTAAGCAGGTCGGTTACAGTAAATATCAAAAGCGGGTGATTCGGTTCCTGACAGAGTTTTTGGGTACCCATACGCCATTTTCCTACGAGCGAACCCAGACCAATCATCTGAAGGTACAGATAGATGGAGTGCCCAAGCCTCTTTATACCGGTTCAACACCTTCAGATATCAAGTCATTCAACAATTTTACTGCCGAGGTAAAGCGTGAGGTGAGGGCGTCGATGGCTCCTACATTGCCGCAAACCGAGGCGGTTTCGGATATCAGCATGCAGCCCGCGGAATTATCAGCTGTCGCGTGTTTTGAGCGGCTGATCCAGACCTGTACCAAAATGCTCCGTACCCGAATTGAGGTGATGAAAGCCCGTGAAGAGGCGCGGGTGTTGGAGGCTGGTAAGGTTGAAGTAGCGACTCAGTATCGTTTAGATGAAGTCAAGCAAGCCATTAAGCTGGCTTTGCAGGCTCGTAAACCCGCAGGCTATATCAAGTCTAAAGAGATGAAAGCTATTGAAACCGCGGTGATTAAGCACCTTAACTTTATGCTACCAACTTTGGCACAATATGCCGAAATGATTTCAGGCAAACCTAAGCGAAACGCCTTGGTTTGCTCATCGGTTGCGGCAGCTGTGAAGGTCGCCAATGATGACGGTATCGGTCAAGAGCATACAGCAAGCTCTTCGCTGGAGCTTAAACCGGCTGCGCAGCGTAGAATTGAGCCAAGGGCTGCCAAAATTAAGCCGCAACTAAGGGCTTCGGCGCAGGCGCATTCTCCTGACGTTATCAATAAGCTGATGTCCATAGAAGCCCGTGAGCGTATCAGCCTGCTTCGCGGACTTTCCAAAACAGAGGCCGAGTGTGTGATGTCTGAAATCCAGCAGGCCATGGCACTGAACATCGAGCAGGATATCGCAGCTGTGGTGGCGCTTATCCGTGAAAAAGATCTGCCTCTCGAGGCCATCATTGCTGGATATGGGGCTGCATAAAGGGCTGATGCAGGCATTGTCGATAAGTTCGAGCTTGTTGCTTTAACTTTTTAATTAACCACAGGCGATTGAATATGAAGTCCAACGTCAGTTCTATGTTAACCCATCGGATTGGTCTCCTTCTCGTAACGTCAAGAAGCTGTAGGCTTGACATATTACGTCAGCTTTCTGATTATGACAGTTACGCGTTGGTTTGGTGGCCAGTGGAGGGTCTGTATATCCGCCAGTGAAGTGTTTTTCAGTTTTTTGCGTTATGTCAATGACATTCTCTTAACACCATCGTATTATCCGTATGGTGTTTTACAAGGAGTTTGCACTTTTATGTCGGTCCCCACACTATCTATTCAGCGTACCCCCAAATCTTGGCTTTGTGGCTTTCTCAGTCAACGTGGTTTGACTGCACCCAAAGCTCAGCCTCTATATGAGTATCAGGTCACCTCGGCAGAATATGCCGATCTTAAAGACATCTTATCTGACTCCGCAAGATTCTGTGATCATGGTAGGTTTTCAGCCGAGTGGTGTGCTGCTTTCATCCTCTATTGTGCCGAGTGGTTTCGCCGCGAATACAACCTCGAATGGAGCTGGCAACCCATTTTCCACACTATGGGATTTGAATTGTCACCAGGGCAGCGAGCAGACGTTGTTAGAGTGGGCTTAGAGCGATATTGGGGACGCAGTATATCCCGTTACCAGTCAGACAGATGTGACTATTTGGGATCAGTATTTAAAGAAGGTGGTTTGCCTTCAAAACAATTGTCTGAGGACTCGAATAACTATCAGCAGGCTTTTTCCACCATTTTTGGCCGTTATCAACAGGCTAAGGAATGGGGCCCGGAAGCGGTAAAGCAGCTTATCCGTGATCGAATTTTACGACTGCCAGAAAATTTACAGGGTGAAGAGTCCGTTGAGCTGATTTCAAATATGGTTGAGCAGCTTGATAGCCTGGTACATCAATTTGCACTGGAAAAGCAGGTAAGACCAGCTGCATACTTGGACGAGCATTTTCCAGAGTGGCGTCGAAGTTTTCCGTTGCCATTGGAAAGTGAGGTGGGTTCAGCCTTTCTCAGTCAGTTGCTGGTAGGTGCATCAGAGGCCGTAAAAAGGGTCGCGAGCCAACGTACTAGGCTGTGCTGCAGGCACTTTGTTTCTTTTGATAACCAGTCGTTCAGTACCGAAGTTGTGCTGCCGTTGAATTGTCGATTCGAGCTCTCCAGATTGCAGCTGACATCCGGTCGAATCGAGTTAGCTATTTTTGAAGGTGATAAGCAAATAGCTTCCCTCGGTCCTGCCTTTGTCCAGTTTGAAGCCGAACATGCAATAGCCCGGATGAGAATTGCCAGCACCTTGGTCAAACGACAACAGGTACAAAGCGAGCTCTATCTGGTTGCGATGCAGGGGGGACTGCGGCTGGCCGATATACGGTTGGCGGATAGCGCGCTTGAACTTGGGGAGGTGCCGCTTACTCTGATGGATGACGCTGGAAAATGGCGAGTATTAGCGCAGGCTTCTGTTACAACCAGTCGTGAAGAGGTTTTTGTGTTAACTTCTGCGCATGCACAGATGACTTTGGTTCATGGTCTATGGGAACATGGTTTCAACAGTATGCCGTTTGGTGAATTTAGCCTTACCCGACTTAAAGGCCGGTGTGAAATCATCACGACTGATTCAGAACGTTTTGTGATTACCACAGGTGCAGAAGATTATGGTTTTGGTACTGTAATGATTAAAGGGGAACAACTCAATTGGAAGACAACCCCTGCCTTGATTTTTTTAGGGGTACCATCAATTACATCAGCTGAACAGGCTTCAGAAATAGCGACTAATCAATACTCCAGTTATCTCGGCTCCCACAACATCAGTAGTTTACATGGTTCACAGCTCTATGGCCGTCATACATTTTCTGTCAGAACATCAGAAAATGTGACATTGCTGAAAAAACGGATAGGTATTCTTCCTCAGGACTTCTCGGTTGAGCTCATCGCCGGTGTGACTCCTGATAAAGGGGTTATCAAGATATTTACTGCTTTTTCCTGTATTACAAGGGTTCTATCAGACCTTGTTAACGTTGATTCTCTGAAAAAGCATTGCGGCGTAACAGAGATCTTATTGTCAGCCAAAGATATGCCACCAGAATCTGTGCGACTTGAGGTGACGGCAAGTCTGGGTTCTGAGCCGATATATATTGACGTGCCTTTTCCGTCAAAGGGGGCTTTAACCTATGACGCGAATGGTCAGGCGTTGGCAAATCAGCTTTCGGTTGATGATCTCTTTGGCGCGCGTTTGCATCTTTTTGCACAGCAAGGGTGCCCTGCCAGCTTTCAGGTTGAAGCGATTAGCCAATCTACAGGAAGTACAGTGCGCCCGCCTTATTATCGTTGGCAATATAAGGTAATGGACAAGCCTGTTCAGATAAGCCTATATGGATTGAGAGACGCGATTCTATCACTGCTGTCGACGTCTGATGCACTGGATGTAAAGGTCGACCTCTCCATCAGCGGGCCTGGTCGAACTATTCGACATAGGATCAGTCGTTACTCAATGATTCTTGAATACGATAAAGGTAACAACACCGTTTATCCTGAGTCTTTGGGTATTTTGCCATCATCCTCTTTAAAGCCGGCATTAATGAATTTAGCTAATCCGGAGCAGAAGCCTATTTTGCTTTCAAGTAGGCAGTCCCAAGGAGTGAATACCGAGGTATATGAATTGCCATCCTATGTAAAGGATGGCGGTCCTTGGTTGGTCATTCCCCAAGAGTCGAGCAACATAAAGTTTCGCGCCAAGTTCATTCCTGGTTCAGCGGAGGGAGTGAATCGCGACGAGTTAAAAACATTGCAGAAAGCAGCACGGCTCTATCATCCGCACTTTGTTCCAGATGCAATAAGCATAGTTTTGTCGCAGATGGCAGAGGATTGGACTCACAGTGGTTGGCAGTATCTTAGAGATACTTACCGGAGTTTTTCTTATTTGCCGCTATCGACGTTTGAGGTTTGGCGGCATTTGGTTAAAGACCCACGAGCTTTGGCTGTGGCACTGTTTCGGTTTGAATGTGATCCCCAATTAATTGCAAAAATCGATGATGAACTCCCTGTGTTATGGGCCTTTATTGAGCTAAAGCATTGGCAGCATGCTGCCAGCTTATTGGGGGCAAGTCTATCGGTTGTGGGTATATCGGATAGCCTCATCCGAGATATTGTGTCAAAGCAGGTTGATAAGCTTGCTGTGTCGATCCCTGTATTGGAGGATACAGTGGCGACGTATCTTAAGCATAAATCGACGTCGCCCCCTTTGCCAGTTCCAGTCATGCAACACATGATGAACGGTTGGTATCAGGCACTCCTTAATCAGCAATCTGATGAAGTGATATGGCCTGAGGAATTAGGAGAGGAAATTCGTAGTTGCTGCCTAGCACTTCGACAATTGCCATTCGATTTTTTGACTACAAGGACGTTCCACAATGGGGTGGTTTATGCCCCAATTTTCGCTGCCGCAATTGCCAGCGGAATAATCAAAGGTGCGGATACACTGCAGCGATCGGATGAAGCCTTATTCCACTTCCGCAAATTAAGAGACTTCGACCGAGATTGGTTTGAGCCTGTTTATCGTTGCTTTATCAATTATTTCACTCAGGCATAAACAAGGTTTGGAAAATGACACGTTTTTTTTCAGAGTTGGTGAATCAATCTATTTCCAGGGCAAGGGAAGCAACACTAAGCGTCCTTGGTATCACTAATCCATCGCTCAGAAACCACTTAAGTGAACTCTTGTCGTCTGAATGTGGCAACTCGCAGGCCATGCTTGCTCCGCCAGTTTTTGAACACACTTTTGGTTGGGAGTCAGGTGACTGGGATATGGCACAGCTTTCTAAAGAACTGCTGGCAGCAGAGCTGGTTGATGCCTTAGATGATGAAACCAATGGCCGCTATCGATTTAAAAAGTCGATTAAACCCTACACTCATCAGTTAACCGCATGGCAAACCTTACTGGAAGAACCGCCCAAATCAGTGGTTATTACTTCAGGCACGGGCTCAGGAAAAACCGAATGCTTCATGGTGCCTGTATTGCAGGATCTGTATCAGGAATATTGTTCTGCTGAAGCGCAGTTGGTGGGGGTTAGAGCTCTTTTTTTGTACCCACTAAACGCGCTCATTAACTCTCAACAGGAGCGACTTGACGCCTGGACCAAGCACTTCAATGGGGGTATCCGTTACTGTTTATATAACGGCAATACAGAAAACAGCGAGAATAAAAAACGACAGGAACAAAAGCAACGTCCCAATGAAGTACTGTCTCGCGAGCTGATGCGCAAATCACCAGCCCCCATACTGGTGACAAATGGTACCATGCTGGAGTATATGCTGGTAAGGCAGATTGACTCTCCGATAATTGATATTTCCCGCAAACAAAAATCACTCCGCTGGATTGTCCTTGATGAGGCCCATACCTATGTTGGCTCTCAAGCTGCTGAGTTGGCTTTACAGCTAAGACGTGTGCTGCAGGCGTTTGGGGTTGAAGCGAAGGATGTGCGATTCGTCGCAACCTCAGCAACAATTGCTGGCGCTGAAGCGAGTACACAACTAACGAAGTATCTTGCTGAACTTGCTGGTATATCTCCTGAGCAAGTCAAAGTCATTGATGGTAGGAGGATTATTCCTGAGCTCGACTTTGTCGATGGCGATTCGCTTAGTTTGAACGAGCTCGAGAGTATCGAGCCATCTGGGCAACCTGTTGAGAAAGGTAAACCAGACCCGGAAGTATCTAAAACCAGATTCTGTGCGTTGTTGGCATCTCCTTTGGCGAAGACGTTGAGAGAGGTGTTGGTTGAGAGTAAAACGCCACTGACCATCAATGAGATAGGGTTAAGAATTGCCAAGAGGCTTAACGAAGCACCATTGCCTCAAGCTGAAATTCTGCGGTGGTTGGACTTGCTGTCTGGGACAAAACCGTCGCCATCTCAAGAAGCGTTTGTCAAAGTCAGGGCACATTTTTTTCAGCGAATGACTAATGGCCTCTGGGCCTGTATCGATAAAAATTGTTCACATAAGAGGGGCTCTGCGCTTGAGCACTATTGGCCGTTCGGTTATGTCTATGCCGTCCAAGCAAACCACTGCGAATGTGGAGCGCCTGTGTTTGAGCTAAGTTTCTGCGGGGACTGTAATGAGCCACATCTCATGGCACGTGACCGAGGGGGGAAGTTGGTGCAGTGGAATGGCAACGCAGTTGACGAGTTCTCGCTGCAGCATGAATCCGCCGAGGACGATACTTCGACGCAAGATAACGATGAGTCTTCTTCGCTGCCAGCCATTATCGGGGCAAAACCTGATGCCAAAGGGGTATATCAGGATATTTTGCTTAGTAAAACCGGTGAACTCCATTCTTATGATTCAGATGGGTACAGGGTGGCTTTTGATGTTGGTGCTTCACTTACCTGCAGTAACTGTGAGTTTGGCGGAGGTAAACAGGGATTGCCGTTCAGACGGGCCTTGTTAGGGGCGCCATTTTACATTGCGAACGTAGTGCCGACCTTACTTGAGTTTTGCCCAGATTTCGATTCTGAAAATGATAAAAATGGCAAAATTGGGCCCCAGTCGCTGCCAGCCCGTGGTCGCAGATTGATAACCTTTACCGATAGTCGTCAGGGGACAGCCCGCTTGTCGGTACGGATGCAGCAGGAAGCTGAACGTTCCAAACTGCGTGGCGCTGTGGTTGAGGTATTGAAAGCCAAGCAGTTAGAACAGCCTGTTGATAATAATAAACCGGTAGAGGGAGTGACATCCCAAGACTTGAGACAGCAGGCTAAGACGCTTAGAACTATGGGGATGGAAGGGCCTGCATCTGTTCTAGAAGAACAAGCCAATGCCATGGATTCAGGTGTTGAACAGGTTCGAATAGTCGAGGTTGGTTGGCATGAAATGGTGAAAGCACTCGCCGGTAAGAGTGACTTCCAGGGCGGCATGCTGCTCTACAACCAGTACATGTCACCTGAGGTATTTAAACAAACCGACGGCAGTGTGAAATTGGCTGAAATGCTGCTTTTCCGCGAGTTTGTCCGACGGCCAAAACGCCAGAACAGTGCCGAGACTCAGGGCCTTGTGAAAGTTGGCTACGCAGGGTTGGAAAGGATTACGCTTTGTCCTCGTCGCTGGGAAGAACACGGACTGACTCTCGCTGATTGGCAAAGCTTTACCAAAGTATCATTGGATTTCTTTGTCCGTGAGAACACCTTTATCCGAGTAGAGGACGGTGGTTGGCTGCGCTGGATTGGTACCCGATTCTCGTCTAAGGCACTTAGAAACCCTGACTCTGACGAGCTCGATGAAGGCCGGATTAAAAAATGGCCTCAGGTAAAAAGTGGTCAAATGCACCGCTTGGTTAAGCTTTTATGTTTGGGAACGGGCCTTAATGTTGACTCTAATCGAGACAAAGAGCTGATCAACACTTGGCTGAAATCGGCATGGAGTGATTTAACAGAGAAGGCAAGGGTGCTTGTTGCAGATGAAAACCGCTTCGCTCTTAACAGAGAAAAATTAACTTTCTCATTTATTGACAAAGCGTATATTTGTCCGGTAACGAATAAATTGCTGGACAGCGCATTTAAAGGTTTTACGCCTTATCTACCCCAAAATATTCTTAATCCTACTGACTATAAATGTGAAGAGATCACATTCCCGGCAATCTGGCATTTCGATGCATCTCAGCTCGATTTTCAAAAAGGCTTATCTCATACGCGAGAATTGGTCAGTCAAAATGAGCATGTGAAGTCGCTTCGAGAGCGAAACCTGTGGACGGATATTAACGACCGGGCTGTGGAAGGTGGGTTCTATTATCGTACTGCTGAGCACTCAGCACAGCAAAGTACAGAGCGGCTGCAAGATTACGAAGACAAGTTCAAATCGGGAAAAATCAATGTGCTAAATTGCTCCACCACTATGGAAATGGGGGTGGATATTGGCGGGATTTCGGCGGTGGTGATGAATAACGTACCACCGCATCCTGCCAATTACTTGCAGCGGGCAGGGCGTGCTGGTCGAAGCAAAGAATCCAGAGCCATGTCATACACCCTTTGTAAAGCAAACCCCCATGACCAAGCGGTTTTCTCCAAACCGACCTGGCCGTTTGAAACAAAGATCCCTGCACCTTACGTTGCGTTCAACTCGGAGAGACTAGTTCAGCGTCATATCAACTCGATGTTATTGGCTGTTTTTTTGCGTGATGTTATTGGGTCAACCACGACAGAGACGACATCTTTGAACCTTGAGTGGTTTTATCTCCCACAAGATAGCTCAGTTTGCTCTCGTTTTCGTGACTGGCTGGCGAGCGATGCAGTTTGCTGGGATGGTGCAATACAGTCTTTGGTGCGCGGCACCGTGCTGGCCGGATATCAACCATATCAACTCAGAGAGCGTTCGGCCGAAGTACTGAAAAAGCTGGAAAACCGATGGCTAAAGGAATATCAATATCTTGAAGCAGAGCAAGCAAGTGCATTACCTGAAAGCCCTTATGCATATCGGTTGAAGCTTGAAAAAGCAAGGCTTTCCAAAGAGTATCTTCTGCGCGAGTTGGCATCGAAATCATTTTTACCTGGCTATGGATTTCCTACCGATGTTGTGAATTTTGACAACAACAATATTGAAGATTATTTGCGCAGCAGAAAAGAAGACAAAACTGCCAAAGAGGAAAGGGAAGACAACGTTTCACGTTTACGTGGTTTGCCCAGTCGCAATCTTGCGGTAGCAATACGGGAATACGCTCCAGGGGCGGAAATAGTGCTGGATGGTAGGGTTTTTCGTTCCGGGGGGATTTCGCTGCATTGGCACAATGTTTCTGACTCAGGCGCAAAAGAGGCCCAGAAATTTGATTTGGCTTGGCGCTGTGATTGCTGTGGTCAAACAGGCTTTGAAGAGGAAGTCACAGCATCTGAACTAAACATGGTGTGCACAAACCAAAGTTGCGGCCAACCTATAAAACCCCAACACATTCGTCGGGTATTACAGCCTACCGGTTTTGTTACTGATTTCTATACTTCACCTTCAAATGATATTACCAGCCAGATGTTCATACCTGTGGAGCCTTCTTGGGTCTCGGTAGGAAAAAATGCGACGGAAATATCGCTACCCAATGCCAATATGGGCTATATGGTCTCTTCTGCTGAAGGGACGGTGTTTAATCACAGTTCAGGACTGCATGGAACGGGGTATGCCTTGTGTATGCAATGTGGCCGTGCCGAATCGCTGGACAAAAACGGCGACTTTCCACACGCTTTATCGCCGTTTAAGCCACATAAACCATTGAAGGCTTCAAAGTTTGATAAACGGGGCGACATTAATACTCAGTGTGATGGTTCAGGAGCCCTCATACAAGGTGTTCATTTGGGAAGTCACGCCAAAACTGATGTTTTTGAGCTGGTCTTTAAACACCCTGTAAGAAACGAATACATCCCTGCTAACACAGAAGGTAAGACTGTCGCGACGACTTTGGCGGTCGCTCTCAGATTGGCTTTGGCCGATAAACTCGGGATAGGAACCGGAGAGCTTGGTTACGCCGCCAGACCTGCAATCGTGGATAGCACCCATGCAGCATATGTTGTTCAACTCTATGACATGGTGGCCGGTGGTGCTGGATTTGCCAGTTCTGTAAATGTTCATATCCAGTCTTTGATCGGCTCTATGGTAGAGAAACTAGCATGTGATAAATGCCGGTCTGGCTGCAGTGAGTGTCTACTTGAATCAGATACAAGGCATGATATCGACCTTATAGACCGAAATGTAGCTCTGGAATGGTTGGGCACGGAATTTTCTTTTTATAATCAGATTCCTGATCATATTAGAGTCGCTGACGATGCCAAATATCAACCTTTTTCCGTTGCTCACATAATCAAGGAGCAGATTAATAAAGGTGCCAATAGCCTTACGTTTTGGCTAAACGGGGACCGAAATGACTGGGATCTTAACCATCCTAACTTTAAGCGCACAATAAACACCTATTTGTCAGTGGATCAGGTTGATGTGACTTTGGTGATACCAGCGGCTGACATAGGGCGTGAGCTGTCACAAGAGTTATGGACATTGCAAATGTTGGGGGCAAAAATTGCGACAGGAGTGCTACCACAAAGTAATATTGTGGCTCAGATGGCGGGAGAGTCAACGTTGGTCACAGTTGCTTCAACTAACCCAGAGAACTCATTACCGGGCAGTGGTTGGCTTAAAGCGGATTCATTGGTAGTAACGAGCGAAACTATTCGGGAAGCTAAACTCGATATACTTGAATTCAAGTCCCCAGAAACTCATAGCATTGCTGGTTCGATCGAAATTGATAAAGAGCTCAATGGGAAGTTGCTTCGCTTTGGTGAGGCATTCTGGATGCATCTGTTCAAGCAGGAGCCCAAAATAATTGAGCTTTTGAGCAATAAGGATATTGAGGCTATCCATTATTCTGACAGATACATTCAAAGCCCTGCGACAATGTTAATGCTAACGCAGATCATTGCATCATTGTGCATGGTTAAGCCAAGTATCAAAACGCTAGTGCTTTATACTTTGTTCCACTCCAAAGAAAAGGTAGGAGTATGCTTGCATCACGACTGGGATAACGAGGAGGATTTTGTTGGTATCTATCGTGAATGGTTGAAAGACAAGACTAATATAGTCCCGGAAATTACTTGTCATAGTTCTCGCTTTGACATAGCACATCGCAGGCAGTTGCATTTGCATTTCTCCGATGGTGAGAGCGTCATAATCAAGTTGGATCAAGGTGTTGGCTATTGGTCAGTTAAAGATCCATTCTCAAAGAAAGCGGCGGTTGGTTTTGACTTTGAGACCGATTTTAAGCAGCAATTACAGACTCTGAAATCGCTGGAGAGTGATTTAACTGTTCATAATTCAAGTGATTGGACAACAGACGTTTATTTTCAGCATGTAATGGTTTAACCAATTCTTAACAAAAGGTTAAGCATTCTTTTTCGCGCCATATATGAAAGAGGGGATATCCAAAAGCCCCTCTTTCGATAGATTCATGAATTTAACACTCTAATTTGTATTGGATTCATCTTCGACATACATCAATAGTTCCCCTGGCTCACATTCAAAATACTTGCATAGGGCATTGATGGTATCAGTGTTAGTCACATTGCCTGGTACGTTGGCTATACGCGTCAATGTGGCACGGCTAATACCTGTCTTTTCACTCACTTCAGACAAGGTGATACGACGCTTTTCCTTGAACGCTTTTTCATCAAGCTGCTTGATGAGAAGAATCCTGATCATGTTCTATCCATAAGTCTTATTTGTCATCCATCATATCAAACGACTCATGCATGACGCAAATAAAGCTTGACTTTAATCTTTTATGGGTTATTTTAATCTAGAGAGATTCAAATGAATCATTTGTGAGTCAAGTTTGAATGTGCAAGGTGACAGGTATGAATACTTATCTTACTACTGAAGAGTTATCCATAAGGATTAAGTACGACGTTCGTACTATCCGCCAATGCTTAAAGGATGCGGTGCTATTTGAAGGTGTGCATTACATCCGGCCTTTTGGCGGGCGAAAAATTCTCTACATATGGGAACGAGTAGAGGAGTCTATGTTGCTCGGAGCCTCCGCCCATGATCTGATAAATCAGATGAACTAGGGGGTTGCCATGGGAACTGTAAATAGCCGTGATGGCAAACTTTATCTGGATTTTCGTTATAAGGGTATGCGCTGCCGAGAGCAGACGAGCCTTGGTGATAACTCAACTAATCGGCAGAAACTCAATAGATTGCTAACGCTACTCGAACAGCAAATTAAGGCCGGTAGCTTTGATTATGGGCATCATTTTCCTGATAGCCCTAAAGCTGAGTATTTCAGACAACTTGCCAATATTAGCCAACTTAAAGCTTCCGGAGGACGAATGAAGTTTGGCATTTTCGCTAATCGTTGGTTAGAAGAAAAACGAGTTGAGTGGCGAGTCAGTCAAATTGAGACCGTCGAAGGTATCCTTCGGTGTCATCTGTTACCCGCGATGGGGGATTGTATGATTGCTTCTATCAGTAAGACGGACATTCTAGGCTTTCGCACGAGTTTATGCGAACCGGATCTGGTCACCTTAAGAATTTTATCAGCCTCCCGCATTAACCACATCATGACGTATTTGCGATTGATCCTGAATGAGGCTGCCGAACGCTTCGAGTTTCAGAGTCCATGGCGAAATATTAAGGCGTTACCTATGCCAAGAAGTGAGATTCAGCCATTTTCTCTCAACGAAGTATACCAGATTATAGAGAATGTGAGACCGGATTTCCGAACTTACTACCTCGTTAGATTCTTCACGGGGATGAGAACAGGGGAAATCGATGGTCTGACGTGGGAAAATATTGATTTTACAAACAGATTGATCCACATCCGCCAGTCATTAGTTCGTGGCAGCCTTGGCCTAACTAAAACGTCAAGTTCAGACCGTGCGATTGCAATGAATCAGCCTGTATATGAAGCACTTCAGGCCCAAAGTGAGCTAACCAAAATTC
Organism: Shewanella sp. SM55; assembly: GCF_025654025.1. Classification (NCBI taxonomy): domain Bacteria; kingdom Pseudomonadati; phylum Pseudomonadota; class Gammaproteobacteria; order Alteromonadales; family Shewanellaceae; genus Shewanella; species Shewanella sp. SM55. The sequence continues at coordinate 61,000 of NZ_JAKKRS010000006.1, forward strand.
GGAGCAAATTCGTTTTTTGTAACCGCCGTGGAGATGCACTGAGCCATCAGAATGTGACCAAACGTGTTTGGTATCCCCTGCTGGAAAGTCTGGCACTCGAAAAGCGAAATCCTTACCAGACCAGACACACTGCAGCAACCCTGTGGCTTGCAGCTGGAGAGAGCCCAGAATGGATTGCTCGGCAGTTAGGACATGCCAATACGGGGATGTTATTTAGAGTGTATTCTCGCTATGTACCTAATTTATTAGGGCAAGATGGCGCAGCGTTTGAACGGTTGATTGGCAATGGTCCAAAAGGGGAGTCGTCAAAATGAATATTAAATCCCGAACAAATAATGCTGATGACTTGGCCTGGGTACATCTGATAGAGCGGAGAAAACAGGTAGAGTTGTGGCAATTTAGCTGCTTAAGACAGTCTTATGCACTAGAGCTAACCCCCAATGTTATGGAAGGTGTAAACCCTGAGGGGCAGCTAGTGATGGTTCAGTGGAGCCCTAGCAATGATTTGCAGCGGGTAAAAATAACCTTGAATATCCATGAGGTTACCGATAAAGCTGCTGTGCATCATCATTTTAAACTTGTTCCCACAGGTTGTGAGTCAATCATTATCGATATTTGGGGGATTTTGGGACTTATCCATGATGAGGCATTAAGACGCTTTTACTTAGCGGTATTACTCAACAATGAGCTGATGGGACAGTTTTTTAACGCCAGAGCGAGCCGAAGTCATCATCATAATCATGCTTGTGGATTACTGGAACATAGCCATGAGGTGGCTGTTACGGCAGCAATGCTTTGCTGGCGATACAATGTTGGGCCTTTAAGTGTATGCGTCGCTTTTATTGGAGGCCTTTTACACGACATAGGTAAAATTCACCTTTTTTATAATGCAGATACTCGGGATGGCATTGCAGGTTCACACGAGTCATACAATTTTATGGTGTTGGCTGAGCCATTAGAGTTGTTGTATCGAAATTCCCCCAAGATTTTTGAGGCGTTGAGTAGTTGCTTGTCGGTCAAGATCGGGCGCCGCTCTGAGGCATATATTCCGGCCTCTATGGTGAGACTATGCGACAATCTCTCCATGGAAGTATGCCATTGGCGCACCGCTTTTGCAGATGTGCCTCCACATCATTGGTACGCTCATTCTGCTATGAACGATCAATGGTATAAGCGGCTCGGATGAAGCTTGGTGACATTAACTCTGTTCCCATTGCTTTATTTGCTCCGCTTTGAACAGGATAATCGCCAGCTGGTGAAATAAGGTTTTCAGTGCCGGGGAGGAATATTGGCTTATTGCTTCGTCGCCGCGTGTTTTTATGTGCCGTAAAAATAATGCTCCAGATCCTTCTGGATATTCATTTATTTTCTGTAACGTGTAGCAGGTTATCTGAAGGTTGCGGTGGCATTTCCACTGATTATAGGGTTTTCCATATTGATAATGCAGTATAAGGTGCCAGCGCTTCCAAGTAAAAAGCTTGCTTACCACTGCCATAAATCGCTGAAACTCTGTTGTTTTGTTAAAGAAAATCGACGGGTTACTGCTGGTTGTATGCGTTAAGTAATACTGAATAGCCCATTGTAGTTCGACGTTTCCTTTTTGACTCGACTTGAGTTCGCGACATACTTGTAGGGCTGAATAAATATCCTTTCGAACAGAAATGTCAATGGGTTCTGCTGGTAGCAGCGCATAACAACGTCTGTTTGAAAACAATCGGCCAATGCTTCGTGGTGTTTTTAACATCCGAAGTGCAGTTGCAGCATCTATCCAGCGTTTGACGCGTTCAGGAGTGAGGCGATACTGAAAGGCTACGTCTTGATAGTCATGACCAAGCTCAATACTCCTGAGTACCGCCAAGGCTTGATTGTAGTGACTGCTTTTTACAACCTCATTTTTCTGGCGGATTGTACTTTGGCGAATGCCGCTCACCGGACCCATAAAAGGGGCTAGCCGCTTTCTAAAAAATGGCAGCAAACGCACAGGAGTGATGTTTCCTGATTTTTGCATCACTTTATAACGGTGTGGGCGTACTCCAAGTACAATATTTGCTGTGTCTTCAGGTATTTCTTGAGCGTTTATTGCCAAATGGCTGCCCAGCAGTAAATCGGTAAAATGTAGATAGCTTCTGAATGTGGTGTCTGGACTGCTATGGCCAGCAAACACTGCCAGCGCAGAATATCTGTCTCGTAACCGGTCTTCACCAAATATCAGTTTAGATATTATCCTTTTTTGTGACGGTGGGTATGGCAACATCGCCTTGATAACTTCAGGTAATGTGATTAAGTCATCATGGGCAAGGAGTTGAAGTCTGGACAATGCTGTATGGCGAAGATGATATAGACGATAGTAAATTCCGCCGGTTAACTGAGACAATATCTCTTTCACCATCACGGATATTTGACCAGTATTGACAACTTGAAAGGGATTAGCGTCTTCGTGAATGAGCAATTCGTTATAACGTTCATGGCAAGCCATAAGGCGATCCCTAAGATAGCTTTCCATTAAACTTTTTTCGTTGTCGGTCAACAAAGGAAATAAAGGCACTTTTCGAAGCGCAGAGTCGGTTTTGTTATGCCCGTGGCGGCTTTCACGAACAAATAGCCAGCCGATAGAGGAAGGCTCAATGTCTTTTAGACGCAGTTTTGCGACTTCACCGGGTCTGAGACCTGTACGATAGGCAATGAGCAAATAGCATTTTAACATCCGTTGGGCTGCATGGTCTAAATCGTCTATATAATCGATTTGGCGAAGCAGGGCTGAAAACAGTGGCTCATCAACAATGGCTGCACTTACATGGGGAGTAATATTGCTACCTTCGCTTAGTGGCTGATTAAGAGGAGGGAGATCAAATCTCTGTTGTGCGAATAAATGTAGGTTCTCAAACCGACGAGCTTTATAGTGCAGTTCATGTTGACTATCAGTACGATTCATAATTTCTTGATAAATATCGATAAAGTCGTCACTGCTCAAGCTGTATAAGTCAATGTCTGCGGTCGCAGCCAACCAGTGGCCTCCAATTGCTCCAAAGTACCTATTCGCTGTTGATACTTCATTTTTCTCAGTAGTCAGGTGGTGAATGAGCCATTGAAGCAGGATCTCTTCGTTAGGGCAGAGGCTTGCTTGTGTTAGTTCTTGTAAATGAAGAACAACTTGGCGCTTTCCTTGGGGATTAGCGTTATTCTGCTTAAATATTTCTCTTATTTGGTTAAGCAGGTATCGGTTACCTAGCTTAAAACGGTGTGATGGCGATGTGACTGAAGGGTCTGTTTGTATTGGATTATACCATTTCTTGAATTGAGCAAAGTTTCTTACGTTGCAGGGGCCCGTTGCACCTTTAAATAATCTGAACCAGTAGGCATTGGGTAGGGATGCGCTTTTTTGACGTCCCAACGAATACTCTACCAACACTTGTGGTAACTCGACATTAGGTTGAGCCTCTGCAAAACAAATCCCACCTTGTTGAAACTGTTTTTTTGGAAGAATGAGTTTAAGTTCTGACTTAATTATCTCTAAACATTGATTGATTGATTTTGGGGGCCGCCAACTTCTTGTTCGGCTGTTTAGAAATGGCTTTATTAGCCCGAGACTTATTGGATCGGGGAAAAAATGAACCTCAACCTGAGCTTTATTAGGTTCAAAATCGTCTTGAACGGTGTAAAGGTTACTGGCAAAGTCCTGCCCTGGATTTGGTCTCAACGTTAGCCAGCAAAGGTCTTTATTGCCATTTAATGGTTTATCGCTATTTAATGCCTTCGCCAGCGCGGGCCATAGCTTAGGTCGATTCAGGCCCCCATAGCAAATGCAGCTCATCAGCAATCTGGCAAAGCATTGTTGGGGATCGGATGTTTTATCAAGCTTGTCTAGCAAACCGTCAATTTTTGATGCGAAAACAGAAGTATTGTGTTGCCAGGTCAAATTTCTAAGCGGTCGAACTCTACGAAGCGTGAGATAGTCTGAGGGAGGGTTGATCTGCCAAAGCCCTTGTCGGTTACCCGTTTCTAGTTGCCTGCAGATAAAAGCATATCCTCGGCGGTAAGCTGTTTCCGATTTGAGGGCCTTTCGCAGTTCTGAGTCAACCTGTGGCCAAACTGCCGAAAATCGGTCGTATTTCGGTGGTGTTTCAAACAGTTCAGGTAGATGATGTTCAAGTACGGCCAGAGCTTGTTTTATTATCGTTATATGACTTTTTTGCCGAGCAGCAGTTCTGGACTGATGCCCCAATAACCGTACTAGGGATTTCTGTTCATGTGGAAGGATCAGCGGGTTTTCCATGCGTCAACCACCGTAATTTCATGAGTGTTCAGTAGCGTTTCGATATGCTGAGCAATACGGTTGAGGTATTGAGTTGATAGCATGCTATGACGACCCATTGATTCTTCTCCAATATCTTCGTGTCCCATCCAACCATCTATTTCTGCCGGAACAACACCGAGACGCTTTAATTCGCTACGCATGTGATGCCTCCCCCAGTTGCCAGGCCAGGGTAACTGGTCTCCAAGAAATGCTTTTACTCTGGCAGGCGTGAGTTCTTGCGTAATTTGGGGGATGTTGTCCTGTTCTTGATGTTTTATAAAAAATAGAAGATTTCCGCTGCCTGTCATTGCCTCGTCTGCACGTTTGAAAATATCTTTTGCGATGAGTTGACTGCGTTTTTTCAACTCTTGAAGATGTTGTAGATAATGTTCAAGTTGCTTCACTGCAGTCTGTGGAAGTATCAGCGTTCTAGCAGATATCCCATGTCGGTTTTCTTTATCGCTAATCCACCAGGTATTGTTATGGCTGTTGAAATCGGTACGCTGTCCCATTGGTGCATTAACATCGCGGTGACCGGTTGCAAACGTCAAAAGCGCCCATACGTAGCAGACATAGTGATTATGTAGTGTCGTGAGTTCTTCCAAAGATTGCTTTCGCGGGCGAGGAATTTGGCTCCTCAAAACGCGAAAAAAATTGTGTAAAGTCGATGGAGGGAGATGTAATGCACTTCCCAGTTGCTTTTTGATGGGCTTTACTTCGGGGAGTTGCGAAGCGATCTCAGCTATCTCGAAGATTGAACTCACGTATCTGTGGTGGTTTTCAATCAGTTTATCTGCATCGAAATTTGAATAGCTCAGTGCAGGCTGGTTTCGGGGGGCTCGCCCTTTTATGAGTCCGACTTCGGCACGATCTAGTCCATTATTGATATACCAATGTTCAAGAAAACGGGTGATTCTTCCGAGACTTAAACGACATCGGTGTTGCTTGTTGATGTCATTAATGACGGACTTCAAGTCTGCAGTGCCCACGTTTTGAGTAAGCTTATCTTGTAAACATTGAGGGAGCGGCAGCACCAAATGGTTTGTTATATTGTTCAAACATTTTTCTAGTCTTACATCTTGTTTGCTTGCTGGTACTGTGTGGGTTAGAGATATGCAAGGGCGATTTTTGTAATGTGTGAGACAAAATGTATTTGAAGATTGTCCTAGTGAAATAGGATCTCGACCGCATAGCAAGCACAGCAGTAGAGTTGAGCAGCTATCTGGGTTTACTCCAGTTTTAATTCCATTGGTCGTAAAACGAATGAGTTGACATATATCCCATTCGGTCAGTTGATTGTAACTGCAATTTAAGGATAACTGCATAATGCCGAGTTTTTCAGTCAGACACTTATGCTGTATAGCCCGTACCGCTCTTGAGGATGGGGGATTCGTTAAGGGTTTATCTTCAATACGAAATGTTCGACCGGCTGTTACCGATATTGCCTCATCTCGTTCTTGAGCTGTCGTCGGTTTTGTGGATGCGACACATAGTTCTTTAACCTCAAGGCCTGCGTCTTCAAATGCATCAACTGGATTAAGTTCGATGAAGGTGTCAGGGTCTGAAATAGGAGGTATTCTAATTCTTCTTCGTCGTCTTTTGCTCCCTGATACTGCTTCTCTAAGCACTAACTCCAAGTAGCCAAGGCCGTATTCTTGCGGGGCAGGATATTTTTCCTTCCGTAGTTCTTTAAGTTTTGACATCAGTAGTTCAACTGATGATGCGTCATCCAATTCTGGCAGTATATCTAATAGTTTTCGATGCTTGGGGTCCATCGCTACCAGACGTAGCTCGCGTAATGCATTTTCATTTCCTGAGGTTGCGAGTTGCTTGTCATGGGTATAGCGTATGAAACAACAGATAAGAACAATCGATTGGTATGCTGTGTATTTCGTTCTCCATTGTGGCGTGGCATTGGGGGGTAACACTGCACAAATGGTGGCAGCAAATGGGTATGATGTAAGATGCTTATTTTTCTTTAAAATTCCAAATATTTCAGTGTTACTGACAGAGCCTGAAGACATTTTTGTTATCAGAATTTTTACTAGCCTATCTATTAGCTCGAATTGCTCCCAATAGCCTGCTGGAAATGCTTGAATACTATAGGCTAGTTGCATTAACAGCGTTTGCTTGAGCTCTGGATTTAAATGCTCTGGCGCAAAATATTTGCTTAAAAATTCCTTTAATTTTTTGCTGGTGTTGCGTGCAGGAGGAGTCATTATTTGGGCTCCCATGGCATTGCTAATTCGGCGAGAATATCGACAGAATCAGATATTGGGCATTTAGGAAACTGGCGCTGCCGCTGCTGAACCAGAGTGCCTCTCGAGATAGATAACAAATCACAAAATAGCTGGTCAGGTAGTGTATCCTTCCCAAAGAGTTCTCGTGAAAACTGCTCTGGCAGGCCTTGGCGCCAAGCATCAATAAAAGTGGCAACATTTTTAGAATTGATGGATAGACTGAGCACTTGCAATAGTGATAACCATGCTTTTTTCTCGACGCTTTCAGGCGTCAATTGGTCTTGAGTATTTGTTTCTAAAACCAGAAGAGTACCTTCTGGTGGGCGACCATTTTCCCAAAAAAGTGCTGCCCAGATAGGGCTATAAAACTGAAATGTTCTTGTATAGTGTTTTGCCTTATTGATGCTGGCTTTCGAATCTATGTACTCCAAGCAATATATTGTTTGGGAGGCAAATTCAGACCTGATAATTGCAGGTAAGGCATGTAGATTACATAACCCAGGTAATGATTGCATTACATCGAAAGCTTTTCTCGCTGCTGGATGTAAGTTCACCTGATGCTTCTTTTGGAGCTTTAAAATTATTTGGGCCATCAGAATTCCATTTCCTGTGATTGCGTCCTTCCTTTAATATAGGGCTCACTTTTTCATCTCCCAAGTGTGATCAAAAGTTGATCGGTAAAAAGATCGATTTATGTGATCGTGATCTGGTTTTTTCCATAATCGAATTTATGAACAAGACCTAAAGTTGTGAATTATTTAACTTTCCAATGGATTATTCCTAGCCCTGCAATGGCAATCCACTAACTGGAAAACCCATACCTGGAACCGTTAACTCTGAGTCTTCTTTAAACTTCATGAGAGTTGTGCGAGAAATTGTGCGTGCTGCAGTTGTTGAACAAGACGGAGAAATGAAAACTTTGTAGCCGTTTATAAGCTGCCCTTTAATAGATATTAAAATGCAGATGTCGTTGTTCCTATCACAAACTCGATATCTTCGTTTTAAAACTGCTTACTGTTGCGATTTTATGAGTATAAAAGTCATCTAGTTAAATGGTGGCGATTAACAAATAAACATGTTGCTTAATCTATTCATTAATGTAATGGTTAGTGGTATTTTCTGGAGAGTTATGCTGTGTATCAAATACTTAAGGAACGTCATCGACGGGAGCGAGGCTCTGAAGAATCCCCTGATGATTTACAAATAAATCATCAAATTAGAGTGGAAGCGCATCTTGTTGCATGATCAAATGGTTTCGCTAAAAACTACACTTGGACAACAAGATGCGCGAAGCCAATATCCTACAACATTCTTTACACCAATACTGCCCAGAACTTCACCTAAAACGATTAAACAGCTTGATGCTGGCCTCTAAGGCACTGATTGAATGTAAGACACTGACCTTGACTGAGTTAGGTCGAAATTTACCAACCACGGCCCGAACCAAGCACAACATCAAGCGCATTGATCGTTTGCTCGGCAACACGCATCTGCATCAAGAACGGTTAGCTGTCTACCAATGGCATGCCAGCCTCATCTGTTCTGGTAACCCTATGCCGATTGTGCTCGTCGATTGGTCAGACATCCGAGAGCATAAACGCATCATGGCTCTGCGCGCCTCAATAGCCTTCAATGGCCGCTCTATTACCCTGTATGAGAAGTCCTATCCCCTATCAGAACAATGCTCTAAGGCCTCCCACAACGGTTTTTTAGCGGACTTAGCCAAGATTTTACCTTTGCATGTTACCCCTCTCATCGTGACTGACGCGGGGTTCAAAGTGCCTTGGTACAAAGAGGTTGAGGCGCATGGTTGGTTTTGGCTAAGCCGTATTCGCGGTACAGTTCAATTTGCAGATATTGGCGCTGAAAATTGGCGTGCAGTTCGCAGTACACATGACTTGGCCAACGGTCAAGCGAAGAGCCTGGGTTGTAAGACCTTGACCAAAACTAACCCTATCAATTGCCATCTCACGCTTTATCGATCGTAGCAAACCTAAGGGGCGTACAAATCAGCGTTCAACGAGGACTAATTGCCACCATCCATCGGCAAAAACGTACTCAACATCGGCGAAAGAGCCTTGGGTGTTAGCCAGCAATTTACCACCAGAATCTCGGAGCCCAAAGCAGCTGGTAAACCTGTACGCCAAACGTATGCAAATAGAGGAAACCTTTCGTGACCTCAAAAGCCCGGCATACGGCTTTGGCTTACGCCAAAGTCGTACCAACAGTCCAGAGCGATTCGACATCATCCTACTGATAGCGTTGATGGTTCAATGCCTGTTGTGGCTAGTTGGTTTACACGCACAGCAACAGGGCTGGGATAAGCATTTTCAGGCCAATACCATTGGGCATCGAACGGTACTCTCAACGATTCGCTTGGGATTGGAGGTACTCAGGCGGCCTGATTATCAAATCACGGAGAAAGAATTGCTGGCGGCCTGGGTATTATTCGCCAATCAGTTGCTCAAATATGGCTATGCTATGGCTGATTTATGAGGGGATCCTTCAGAGCGAGGCTCCTACCCACAAGCTCTTTCATTGCGCGTCCATCGAGCCTTGAGTTGGCTCAATAAAGCTGAGCAGTGTGAGGATTATGATTCTCAGTTTATTTTCCTGTGGATAGCTTTCAATGCAGCTTATGCGCAGGATTTTGATTCTACACAAGACTTTTGTGAGCGTGGTCTATATCAAGAGTTTTTGGCAAAAATTGGGTTCTTAGATACATCTAAAAAGCTATCTGAAATTGTCTGGTCTCACTATTCCACATCTATCAGACTGATCTTAAACAATGAGTATATTTTTCAAGCATTTTGGAAGTTTAAATCTGGACAAATTAGTGAGGAAAAGTGGAAGCTAGAGCAGTCAAAAGCAAAAAATGCAGCAAATAATGCTTTAGCGAGTGGAGATACCACCACCGTTTTGAGCATTTTGTTTTCAAGGCTTTACACACTTAGAAATCAACTGCTTCACGGAGGTGCTACATACAATAGTCAGGCAAATCGTGAGCAACTGCGTGATTGCTCCTCATTGCTATCTAGCATTGTGCCAATAGTTATTGAACTCATGATGGACGGCGCAGATCAGGTATGGGGGGATGCAATATACCCGTTAGTGCAAGACTAATCTTGAAAAAGCTAATTGCTTGGATTTCTTTACTGGAAAGTCTTAATAAAAGTTATCAATACTAAAATTAATCAGGGAAATATTAACATTTATACATCCGGTGGGACACATCCTGTCTCAACCTTGCTGTAGTATATGGAATATTCTAGAAGGAACTTGATCTAATCTTTATGAAAAGCAATATTCTTGCAAATCGTTTAGCCGATATCGCTGCTAGGGCATACTCTGGACAGTTGCTAAGCGTTAACGATTTGGCTGAACAATATAAGGTCAGTACTAAAACAATACGTAGAGATTTTGACCGTTTATGCGCCATTCTCGAACGTTGCCCTGAAACAGGAAATTACCTTCTTTCGGCGTCCGCTCGAAGTCAATATAACGAACAAGATCTTGTTCGCTTGATTAATGATCTTGGACTCAAAAAAGCACTTCCGCTTAAAGCTGCTCGGTTTCTTCGTAGTTTTATTAATAACTCAACCAGCGACTGTTATCACTTTCAAGAGCAACCTCTTGAGGCTGACTTTATTTCTTCGCTTCATAGTGCCTTTGAAACTGCGATTAAAAATCGAAGAACCGTTAGTTTCTTATACAAAGATAAGTCTCGGATGGTTTCACCATACCTCATGGTTTACAGCCATGGCAGCTGGTATTTAGCAGCAATTTCAGAAGGCACACTCAAGACTTTCTCACTTGCTCGTATCAAGTTCGTATGCGTCCACAAAGAGCACTTTGTCTATGACCCATCGGTTGTTGAGAAAATTAAAATGCAAGACACCATTTGGTTTGGACAGCCCATCTTTAATGTGACTCTCGAAGTGTCGCAGGACGTTGCTTTCTACTTTGAACGTAAAGCCCTTCTACCAAAACAAAAAATCGTCGAAAAGCGACAAGATGGCTCGCTCGTGATTTCCTCCTCAGCATGGAGTTACAACCAAATCGCCCCGATCGTTCAATATTGGATACCTAACATTCGCGTTCTCTCTCCATGCGAACTCGATACCTACATTCGAAAAAATTTAACGTCTTGGTTAAACCAAACAGACTGTGAAACTGAAAGCGTAGTGCTATGAAGAAAAAAACAAAATGTATACTCGTTGCTGCCTCTATGAGTGCAGGAAAATCCTCACTTATAAATGCGCTTATCGGTAAAGAGCTTCTGCCTGCGGGCAACGAGGCGACTACAGCCAAAATAGCTCGTATAACCGTAGGCGCGAAAACAAAGCCGAATGCAATGGCCTATTCCCACTCGGGAAGTATTATTGCATCAAACAACATCCTTTGCGCTGAAAAAATCCGCGAGTGGAATCGTTCGGACGACATCGCAGCTTTTGATGTTGCCATTCCCTATTCAGGAAGCAAGCTACATTCGATGTCGGCGGGTTATACCTTAGTTGACACACCAGGAGCCAATAACAGCAGGGACGAACGACATAAGGAACGGTTTATAAATGTATTAAAGGAACACCCTAAAAGCCCAATTCTTTACGTGCTTAATGCAACACAGCTTGGTACCACTGATGATGCGGAGATCATTCGTACCATTCGAGAAATTTGCCCGAAACAAAGCATCATCTTCGCTCTGAACAAAGTAGATGAACTGGATGAAGAAAAGGGGGAAACCGCCAAACATTATGTAACTTTAGCGAGCAAATATTTAGAAGGGCTTGGCTACAAAAAAGCCCAAATTATACCGCTTATGGCGCAGTCTGCTTTGATAGCAAAAAAATCACTAAATCACGTTGAGCTAAAGCGTAGAGAACGAAATATCCTTGGGACTGAATTGGTTCGTTTTCGTGAAAATCCATTTCACTTCAATAGTGCTGCCGCCGTGCCGCCTGTACTAAAGAAAAATGTGCGAAGAAGGCTCACAAAAATTTTGAAAGGGAAAATCCCAGTGATGAGTAAAACGGAGCTGAATGCCTTCATTGACTACACAGGCTTAAGCACGGTGAACACTCTCATCATGGGCGCAGCATAAACACAGGCTGATTAAAAAAAACAATTTATCTCAAGTTAAAACGAGACTTTACTATGAATCACATTGCAATAACGCATAACCCATTTTTAGTAGAAACCAAATTTCTCATTAACGGTCATTCCCCATCTGAAAGTTCGAACATCACGACATACGGCTCTAAGCGCTTACAGCAGTGGGTAGAACAGATTTTTGATGACCTTCAGGCTCTGTTTAATGGCAGCAACGACTTCTTTATTGAGTTCACCGGCGTCGAATCGGACTTCAATGACATTAAAGAAGCTGCCAACAATGCAATCCAAAAAGGCATGTATGTTGAGCTAAAGTTCAAGCCTGTAGCGCCTGCTGAAGAGCGACTGGAAAAAATCAAAGCCCTAATGACACGTGTCAGTGAAGAGTCGCCAAAGTTTGCCAACTATCAAGCGAATGGCGACACAAAAGCCAAGCAAAACTTCGAAGACGCACTGAACAATGATTTTGACGTATATGTAGTCGCCACCATGTCTTCTGGCAAATCCACCTTTATCAACGCTATGCTGGGGCAAGACTTGCTGCCTGCTGCGAACGAAGCAACCACCGCGACCATAGCCCACATTTTTGACGACAAATCCCGAGGCGACGTTTTTTACGGCGAACGTTTCGACAGCAATGGTAACCACCTTGAGCATTTGGATGATGTTAACTTGGCGACCATGAAGGCGTGGAACGCTGACGATGAAACCAAAACCATCAGGTTGAAAGGTAATATCCGTGCTATCAAAGAAAACAACAATGTCCGTCTTGTGCTAACCGACACTCCTGGGCCTAATAACAGCCAAGACCCTGAACATCAGCGAACGACATTGGGATTTATTCAGGATTCAAAGCGTAATCCAATCATTATCTATGTGTTGAATGCGACACAGTTGGCCACAAATGATGATGCTCAGTTACTAAAACTTGTTGCTGACACAATGAGCGAAGGCGGTAAGCAAAGCAAGGATCGCTTCCTGTTTGTGGTGAACAAGATGGACGAGTTTGACCCTGAAAAAGATGAAAACATCGAAAATGTGCTAGACAACGTGAAAAGCTACCTCGAAAAGAACGGCATTTACAACCCGAACATCTACCCTGTTTCAGCACGTATGGCATATCTACTACGCAAGCAAGGTGAATTAAGCCTAAAAGAGCGTCAATTCAAAACGATTAATGCTGAGTCTTTTCTCGAGCTGCCTAGTATGGCATTCCCGCAATACATGTCGGTAAGCTCAACCGTTATGTCAGCCATGCAATACAAAGCGCAACATGATGAAGCACTACAAGACAAATCCATGTGGCGTGTACTGTTAAATAGTGGCTTACCTGGCGTGGAAGCCGTTATCGATGAGTACATCGATAAATACAGCTTTCCAATGCGACTCAATCGCGCGTATTTGGCCATGACTGCGGCTATTGAACGTGGAATGCAAGAGGCCGAGTTACTCAAACAGCTGGAGACTGATGAACAAGCACTTTTAATGCTGCAGTCAGAAATTCACAACCTCAAAGCACGATGTGATAAGGGGTTCAATACTCAGGCTTACAAAGAGCAGCTCAAAAAAGAAGGCCGAGACTTGCCGATTGACGTGCATAATGCTTTGAACGATATAGAAATAGACGTCTATGCACGTATCGGGGAGTTAGGTGATAGGTTTAGCGGTGACGTCAGTAACAGAGAGGCAGAATCCAAAATCGATAGCGCGTCAAATGACATTAAGTTTCTGTTTAATCGCAGCATAAATGAGTACGAGCAGGCATTTGTACGATCACAAGAAATAATTAAAAATGAGTTATATCAAGAGTATCAAAGCTATGTTGCTGCATTATTTCCAGAAAGCAATGCGTTGGAACTTCCTGTTTATCAGGCTCTAAAGCATTCCATTTCGGCCATCTCGCTTGATATCGAATTAAAACAAGATGATATCCGCAAAAAGTCTGTTTTTAGCCACTACGAAAAAGTGTATGACCCCGAACTGTTTAGCCCTTCTACGTGGTTTTCCCGTCGCGAAGTAGCTAAGTACAGAACAGAAGAATACGTTGATCTCCAGGAGCTTTGGAAAGAACGGATTATCATAATCCGCAACCAGTTTGCGTCCTTAAAGGACGACGCTGTTCAACGTATTAGAGAAGACAAGGACAAGCTAATTGATAACTATCTCGCATTCTTGGAGGGCGAGTTTAGCACCAAGTTTGCTGCCATTCTTGCCGATCTGGAACACAAGGTTGAAAACAAGACTCAGCGCGAAAATGCTATTGCTCAAGCAAAAACAGATATCGACGAGATTCGCGCTATCAAGCAAGAGCTGGGAGCCATCTTACAGTTTTAACCCGTTACTGGCCCACTGATAAAATCAATGGGTCTTTAGAGGCCAGATACCATGACAGCATCCACGGAACTTGTTGCGCCAAATTTAACAGCCGCAGAGTTTAAAGCAAAAATTATCGATTTTATTAAAAGCCGGGATTTTAAAGCGGAGTTACTCCGCCAAATTTTGTCAGCACTGCCTGCTGATAAACGAATACTTTTCGAAGAGTGCCGAACCGATAGCACCATAGACCCTATTAGTGATGACAGATATAAGTGGGAGCGTGAGGGGGGGCGCTATTTTTTTAGGCAACTCCATATGGCGGAAAAAAATTTCTGTTTAAAACGAATAGAGCACCTTATTCAGGTGAAAAGTCACTTAACCGAATGTGGTATTGCAGGTTTTTCTCGCCCTGTCTCCAGTTCGACAACAAGCCACAAAGACGCAAAAAGCACAAAGGAGCAAACAATGAGCGCTGATTTTTCATCTGTCGACTTAACAGGGTTTATCCCATCACGATCATTAAGCAACAGCGTAAACGGTGGGGACCTTTCTGCTGTTCGTATTGCTATATTTATGGAAATGAATGATAAGCGCCTATCAACGGCGGTTATTAACCAAGCCATAGCTTGGGCACTCTCTAAATATCCAACCCTTTTTGTTGTTTACGAAGAAAACGCATATTCCCAGCAGATGGAACAAGACAAGGTAAAGTGGGATAGTCACTACTACCACAGTCAAGAGCTTTATGCGACATCTAACTTCTCATTGGAACGCATTCGCCATATGGTCGCAGTGCGTGAGCATGTGTTCACGATTGCACAAAATGATGTTCGCCCTACAACACTGCCGAACACTCAGCCACAACACGCACCGAAGCAATCGACCCCGCATCGAGAGCAACCATCAACAGGCAGCATTCATCGCCCTGAGTCTAAATCTGAGAACAACGTTCTGAGATCCTTTATGCTGATTGGTGGTGTGCTGGCAGCTATCGCCTTAGTCATTCTGGCTGTTATTGTTTAGTGGGACTGATGATGAATCTATCTAAGACTGAAAGGGAAAATCTTACGTCTCAGGCCGGGTTGCTTCCCGCACAACAAGAGGCGCTGACGACGCTATCGACTGCGCATGCATTGGTTAACAAAAGCTACCTTGCGGAACTCAAACACTACGATGTGTTGCCGGTTAAAAACCAACAAAGCGTGCCACTTAACCGTGGTGGCGATGTACGCATTTTCCGCGTGGAACGTTTGGTTCAGGAAAACAAACAATCGGTATTAGAAAGCACCACCGCGGCTTACACTGCATTGGGTGCAGCCGGATATACGGTGTTCCTTTTCCTAAAATCTGACGGAAAAGAAACTCTACTCTACATCGGCACACGCGGTGAGCCAGGGAAAATGTTGGGCCAAAACTCGGGAGATTTGTTACAAGAGACTTTCAAAGGGCATTTCCCAGGTAGCAAGTTGACTTCGTTAAATGGTACGCAGGTAGATGCGTTATTGGATGGACTTTGTGAGGAAAGTTCAAGCAAAACAGTTACCGCCGTCAGCAGCGTACCGGGTCTTTCTACAGAAGACCAGACTCACTTTATGCAAGGACTAGAGCGTTTTATTGACGCGGCAGAAAGCCGTACTTATGAGGGGCTGATTCTCGCAGAGCCCGTTTCTATGCAAGCATTGAATAACGTTCGCACAGGCTATGAGCAAGTAGCAACCCAGCTTTCCGCACTTTCAAATCGCCAATATAGCTATGGCATTCAGGACAGCGATGCGATCAACCTGAGCATCAGTGAAGGGCTGAGCCACTCTTTGGGCGAAAGCCTAGGGCTGACCGAAACAACAGGTACCAGTGAAAGTACAACGACCTCGATTTCCCATTCTCACTCCACCAATAAAAGTAAATCCTCTCCAAATAAAAAGGATAAAATAATTGGAATGGGAACGATGGCGCTAGGCTCTGCTGTGGGCTTTCTCGCTGGGCCTTTAGGGGGCATGATTGGTGGACAAATTGGTGGCCAAGTTGCAAGCATGTTCCAAACAACAGACACTGTCGGCACTTCTGATTCCACCTCAACAAGTAAAAGCAGCACCCATTCGACGAACCAATCGACGGCAACAAGTGCCACAACAACAGAAACTGACACACATAGCACGACCAACACCAAAGGACTAACGCAGACCCACGGCTCAACACAACAAGTAAGTTTTGAGACAGCGGACAAAGGCATTTTGAATATGCTGGAGAAGGTCGATCACCACCTAAACCGGATCAACGAAGCAAAAAGCCACGGTGGCTGGCTCAGTACCGCTTACTTTGTCAGTGACAGTGCCGCCTCCAGTGAAGCCCTATCAAGCATTTTCTTGGGCCTGACCCGCGGTACTCAGTCATCTATGGAAGATTTCGCTCTGACCACATGGGCTGGCAAAAAAGCCAATGCGATAACCCAATGGTTGGGGCAGCTCATGCACCCTCGACTTGAGCCGAGTTTTGTAGGGAATACTCACATCCCCTACCTCACTCCTGCAACCTTGGTATCGAGCAAGGAGATGGCCCTTCAGCTGAGCCTTCCCCGCCGCTCGACATCTACCGTCGTGGTGCAAGAAACCGCCGCATTTGGCCGGAAAGTACAAACGCTGAACGCGGATATAACCGACACTAACTCGCGAACAATATCGCTGGGCCAAGTACGTCACTTGTGGACTGACTTGCCACAAACTGTTGAGTTGGACCTTGACCAACTGACAAGCCACACCCTGATCACTGGCTCAACAGGTTCAGGCAAAAGCAATACTGTTTACGCGCTACTGTATCAAGCAATACAGCAAGAGATTCCTTTCTTGGTCATTGAGCCTGCAAAGGGAGAGTACAAGCACGTCTTCGGAAATCGCCAAGATGTGTGTGTTTTGGGTACAAATGACCGATTTACAGAACTACTTAAAATCAATCCGTTTTCTTTCCCTGAACAAACCCATATCCTTGAACATGCGGATCGCTTGATTGAAGTATTTAACGTCTGCTGGCCAATGTATGCCGCAATGCCTGCCATTCTCAAAGATGCAGTGTTGAGAAGTTATGAGGCCTGTGGATGGGATTTGCGTGACTCGACGTCAACACTCAGTTCTCCGTTGTTCCCGACCTTTGCTGACTTGCTTATGCAGCTAGAGTCCGTCATCGCCCAATCGGCATACTCTGACGAAATGAAGAGCAACTATACAGGTGCATTAGTCACGCGTGTTCGGTCAATGGTTAACGGACTGAACGGCCAAATCTTTGCCGCTGATGAAATCAGCAATGTCGACCTGTTCGACCGAAACGTCATCATCGATTTGAGCCGAGTCGGGTCGCAGGAAACCAAATCGCTTCTAATGGGGCTATTGATCATTAGACTTGGTGAATACCGTGCAGAGCACATGCTTATGAACCAACCTCTCAAACACATTACGGTGTTGGAAGAAGCCCATAATATCTTGCGAGCAAACCCATCAACGAATGGCGCAGAAGGTAGCAGTGTTGCGGAGAAATCAGTTGAAATGCTGTCGAATGCCATCGCAGAAATGCGAACGTATGGCGAAGGCTTTATTATCGCGGATCAATCACCGTCAGCGGTACATATTTCAGCCATTCGCAATACCAACACGAAAATCTTGATGCGCTTGCCAGATGAAGCAGACCGCTTGTTGGCAGGTAAATCTGCGGCACTAACGGAAGATCAGATTGACGAAATGGCCCGTTTGCCTCGAGGGGTAGCGGTGGTCTATCAGAACGAATGGCTCGAAGCTGTGTTATGCAAAGTTAGCCGTTTTCCTGGGCAAGAAAGCCTTTACCAGTATCGGGCAATGCCAACCAACGCAATGAGTGAAATGACATTCCGCTTTAATCTACTCACTCATCTTTTGAGTGGGTACAATCAAGTGAAGTCAGAAACAAATGAAGAGCAATTGGCAGAAACGCTCTTTCGAAGCAATTTGCCAGCGGCAATGAAATTTCGACTTGTACAGTATTTGCGTACCGGTATCACTGATCTCTTTTTCCGCGATTTCGCTTTTCTAGTACCTCATATTTTGGATTGTAACCACCTGCTAGAAAGCGTTATTTGCGAGGCTAAGAGCGTAGAACAAATACATTGTCGTCTCCAAATGCTGGTATTGGATAAGTTCAACAATGCGTCTCAGGAGCAAGTTATTATGATCATCCAGGCTCTACTGCGGTCATTAGTCCCCAAAGGGGAGATATACATAAAACTCTACTCAGAGTGGAAACAGTTTGCTAAACCGAGAGTTGCATAATGATGGATTTATTAGCGATAAAAGAGATTGCAAGTAAGTTGCAGCCCGAACTTTCGAAATTGTTAGAGAGTATTGATGTAAATAGCATCGACTTAAATGAACTTGACCGCCCTATCTTAGAGCAAGTGGATGCGAAGCCTGAATGTGAAGAAGGCGAGGCCAGACCTTTGACCCAAGAAGAGAAGGATTACTATAGAGAAAAGATCGGTTGCTCAGGGAGTTTACTTGAAAATGCGACTATTGATGGAAATGGAAAAATTTACATAAAAACAATAAATGAAAGCAAAGAAGGTCAAACAGGTGAAGATGGCGTTATATATGAACGCAAAATAGTTGAAATAAATGGGGTAGAAATTGAAGGTGTGTTCCCGCAATTCAATAGTGCAATTGATGTACAACTGCCTGAAGAGTTGATCCAGGCAAGAGACACTGCGCAAGCAGAATATGCGAATGAAGCACTTAAAGAAAAAGTTGACAGCGATCCTGCGTTTGCAAAGCAGTTCAGCAATGAACAGTTAGAACAAATTGAAAATGGTGAAACCCCTGATGGCTATACTTGGCATCACAATGAAGAGCCCGGGAAAATGCAGCTGATTAGCACTGAAGATCACAATAATAACCGACATACTGGTGGCAAAGCCATTTGGGGCGGCGGAAAAGAAAACCGTTGATTTAGAGGATAACGAAAATGAAAGAATGGCGTTACATAAAACCTTTGGCGGCGGATAGTCTCATTCCTGACGCTGAAGAAAAATTAGGCTACAACTTCGTCGACTCCTATATCGACTTTGTTAAGAAATATAATGGAAGCCGACCTCCTGTCAGTATATTTAGTACCAGTACATCGCAAGAAAGAACGATAAAGTCCTTTTTGTCATTCAACCCCACTGATGTAGAAAACATCATTAAGTTGAACAATGGTGTCTCAGAGATCTCTGTAAAACTGGTTGCTTTTGCGATAGATAACTTTGGCAACTACATTTGCTTTAACAAGGAAAATGATGCGGTTGTTTTTCTGGACTTTGAGTCAGGAGAAACAGAACTTATCGACAAGACGTTTTCAGATTTCTTACTCAAAATCGATAGTTAATTATGAAGAAGCTAGAATATTAGTAGATAAAAAGGGCCGTATTGGTCACTTTATAGAGGGCTGAATAGGCTTGTTAAAGTGACCTTTTGGCAATCATTTCTCCGTCTTATGGGTGTGCTTCCCACTCTTTATACTTCACGTTCAATATATTAAGGTGTTTATCGCTACGTTATTCTAATCGATTCTTGACCGTTACTTCACCGAGACCAACACCTGTTGTTAGCACGGTTACTGGTGATATCGAGGGGGTCAACTATGGGAGACAAGTTCAAGATTACACTCACTGAAAAACCATGCCTGTCTTACTATTTTAAAATCATTTTGGTTAACAGAATGTAGCTCTCTGTGACTGCATATTTGCTTTAAATATGAAGTTAACACTATTTTTAGTTATCAAAATTGATCAAATGTTGATCGGTGAAAAGACCGGTTTTCGTGACCGTGACCACCAAGTTGTTGTTAATAGTCGTTAATGTTTAGTCCGATTGTCATTCGAATAATGCTAATTAAATCAATTGACAACAATTTAGGCAAAATAGGTAACGCACTAAAATCCATATCTGCACGGCCTGTCACGCCGGGGGTCGCGGGTTCGAGTCCCGTCCGCTCCGCCAAATTGCAAAAAGCCCCATCGAAAGATGGGGCTTTTTGCTTTTTACTGATCTCCTTAATTTCTGCGCTGTTCATCTTATTAGCGATGAGACTCGATTCAAATGTCAGCAAGGATCACGCTGAAATCTTAATATGATTAAGTGATAGCTACTGTGGAGCCTGTGCTGTGTCGGTGAGGATGACTTCAACCCGACGGTTTTGCTGGCGGCCACTGGCGGACTCATTATTGGCAACCGGTGAGCTTTCACCTTTACCTAGGCTACTGAGCCGATTGGATTGGATCCCTTTTCCTTGTAAAAAATGGCTAACACTATCAGCTCTTTGCTGCGATAAACCCAGATTGTATTGTTCACTGCCTACACTATCTGTATACCCTTCAATCATGGCACCACGCGCGGGATACTTGTTCAGAAAGTTCGCTAGGTTGGTTAGATGTTGACTGGTCGATGACTTAAGATCCGCTTTGGCAGTGTCAAATAAAACATCACCTAAGGTTACGACCCAACCACGTTCTGACTGACGGGCATTCAGCAATGTGAGCTGGGCTTGCAGTTCGGTCGTTTCCTGACGCGCATCTGCAGCATCAGCACGGGCTAGTCGCGCATCTTGATGGGCTTGATTGGCCTCTGTGGTGCGAGCATCCAATCTGGCGTCATCGCGTTTTTTAGCGAGGACTTTGTGTTGATCCTCGGCAAAGCGGCTCTGCGCTTGAGCTAAGGCAATATTGACTTTCTTATCAGCAACAAACACTAGGTGCTGTGATTGTTGCTCATCTTTTACCGGTTGTTCAGCAGCGCGAACGGCTTCTTCAGCTTGTTTAATGGCAGCAGGGGCTAAAATTGCCAGTTCATTATTCGCTTGCAGTTTATTAAGTTCTGTACGGATATCACCGATGCCTTCAGCTATTTTGGGCGTACTGCTACAAGCTGCTACAGTGGTTAGGAGTAGGCTATATGCCAGTATTTGGCTAAAACGTAAAGGCAGACCCGACGAAGCGATAAGTTTTTTCATTACTGAATTCCTCCTGAACGGCGCAACATTTCTTGCTGCAGTATGCTGATATTGTTTTTCATTTCATTATTGACGCTATTGGCTTGTGCCAGCTCAGCGCGAGCTTGTGCCAGTTCGGCCTCAAGGCTCGCCTCTATGGCGTAACGATCGGCGCTGACAGTGTCCATATTGAGTAATGCGCTGCTTGCAGATTGAAGTTTAAGTCTGGCCTGTGCCAGTTCATTTGAGGCATATTGGCCGACTCTTGCTTGCTCAGCGCGGGCAATGGTGTGTTCAGCCCGTTCCATTTCTGCGGTCTTAGTCAATGGCGTTGAACTACAGCCCACGAGCGCTGTTGCAATACAGCCTGCCAATAAGAAGTGCTTGGCTCGCTGTAAACCGATTGGATATTGCTGTGGTTGTTGATTTTTATTGATGTTCATTTGAAATTCCTTTCTCGGAAACAGTGCACCGAGTGTGGTCTTTAGGTTTGTTATTGCACCATGCACAGTCAATATGCTGGTGAATAGCCCCATTTTTGAGTCAGTTGGTATGAGTGAGTAATTTGACGCCACGGAAATTCATGATCTACTCCTCTGAGTAAAGAGGGCCGGTACACTAAGGGTTGCATCGGCTTGAGCTAAACGCAGTGTGTTACTGCATGGTTTAGTTTTTGCACTTAATCAATGAAACTTTTCCCTGTTTGTTCGTCACGTTCTAGGCTAACGAGTGATGATTTGGCTCTTTTTCAGTCCAGTTATCTTCCTTGTCGTTTGATTTAAGTTCTTCAACCTCGCTTATTGTGTGTGCTTTTACTGGTATCCACGTCTTGTTTAGCTTTATCTGCAACTGTGGTTTTGATCATCTGACGGTTGCGGGCTACGACGGGAGGATTGGCTTTGTTGGTGTCGGAATTTTGTGCATCGTTATCGATGGATTTATGTTGTTCTGTGAATTTTTTCATATAAACCTCAAGTAACCCGGTGTAGTGCAAGAGTGCATGAACCGTACATTCAGCATGACCTGCTAAATATTGAACGTCTGTGCGTTAGCGCGCATGGGATTAGTGATGGCAATATTGGCCGCTCGGCACGTTTTTTGTTTGCTGGGCGGGCCGATATAATCAATAATAATTCATTGATTACAAAGGTAATGTGTCGGATATTAGGCTGCATCAGTTTGCGCCATGTTGGCGTGTAGGGTTGATGACTGCCTGTTTTGTTTATGCTCTGCAGTACCATTGTGGGTTTAGTACTGAAGTGGCATATGGGATAACGATAGAATGGCTGTTGTACGAGTGGTCTAGCCATCCGTTATGTGTATTTTTATCCACAGTACGTTTATGTTTGCTGCGCTTGTTGAGGTGGCATCAGCCGTTCTGATTCCTGCTTAACGACTGCGTAACATTCACAACAGGTTTGTTCTAGTAACGCGCGATCGACCACTTCAATATTCCCACGACTGTAATTGATAATTCCCATGCGCTGCAGTTTGCCTGCCGCATCGGTGACACCTTCACGGCGTACGCCGAGCATATTAGCAATCAATTCCTGTGTCATCAGCACGCGATCATCGGGTAGCCTATCTATCGAAAGTAGTAACCAACGACACAGTTGCTGTTCAATACTATGATGGCGATTGCAAACTGCTGTCTGGGCCATTTGGGTCAGTAGCACCTGACTGTAACGTAGTAACAGATGGAGCAGGGCGCCATGACGGTTAAATTCATCTTTAAGCCGCTGACCAAACAATCGATAGGCAACGCCAGCACTTTGCACTACAGCGCGACTCGTGGTGCTTTCTCCTCCCATAAACAGTGCAACGCCGACCATACCATCATTGCCAACGACAGCAATTTCAGCGGATGCCCCATTTTCCATCACATATAGTAGCGAAATAATCGAGTCCAGCGGGAAATACACATAACGCTGCTTTGAGCCTGCTTCACAGACCACTTGTCCGAGTTCTAATGGAACCAGTTTCAGATGCGGGAAAATACGTTGTTTGACTTCTTCTGGCAATTCACATAACAACCGATTGGATTCTGGCGGGAAGTGAGTTTCCGGTGGCGGTCGCTCTGATACAGATTTCAGTTTTAGTGTGTCCATTATGATAGCGTTCCTTGTTTGGTGATGTCGCTAACTCAGGTTACAGCGAGAAACACCTATGCTATGTACGGTAGCGAACATAATGGCAGGTTTTTTGAATCGTTGAGTGAAAAATATGCACTTAAGTGCGCATTGAGTGATAGCAGCTACAGCAACGGGCAAGTAGAGCTTGCCGATCAAGAATATGTAATCGCCCACGATTATATGAAATGCTGCCTCGGGTCTGTAAATTGCCTGCGGCCTCGGTAATACTGCTTCGCCTAACACCCTGCATGTCGGCTAAAAATTGATGGGTTAGATATAACTCATCAGTCTGAATTCGGTCGTGACTCATTAGCAACCAACGTGCTAGTCGAGACTCAATGGAGTGAAAATGGGCACAGACTGCATTTTGTGATAATTGGCATAACAAAGTGTATAGATAAGTCTCTACTATTTGCTTCAGATTGGTATTTTGAGCGAGCAAGCCTTCAAAGGTTTCAATGGGGAGCCGCCAAGCTTGACCAGAACCTTGGATGATCGCCTCTGAAGGCACTTGCCGAGTGCCCAGCAAAGTCGTCGCCCCAAGCATACCTTCGTAACCAATCAAACCCATTTCCAATGCAGGATGTTTGGGGAGTTTAGCAATCAAAGAAATAAAAGCCGTTAAGGGAAAATAGACATATTGATATGACTCGCCAGGCTTGCACAGTAAGTCGGCAAAGTTAAGTTGGACTAATTCAGCTTGCGATAATAAATCCGCTTGTTCCACCACTGGCAGATGACGGATTAATCGGTTCTGAATTTGTGGGGTTAATGTGTCTTGGTGTTGAGTGGGCATAGCGGTTCAACCTGTGGTGGCATTGACTTGGCACCAGAAAATCTGCTGCAAAATGAAGGGCCGCAGCATCAGAACGGGGCTGCGGAATGATGGAGATTAAATGACTAGTTTTTTAGTTGCGGTGAAGGTGCGCCAGATTTTAGTTGCATATCGTTTTTGACTGAAATAACGCCGGGGACTTTGCTTGTTAGTTTTACCGCAGTATTGATATCTTCTCGCGATTTTACAAACCCGCTGAGCTGGACCACGCCTTTAAAGGTTTCAACATTAATCTCGGCCACACTTAAGTTTTTATCACCTAAAATGGCAGCTTTCACTTTGGTGGTGACCACACTGTCGTCTAAATACTCGCCAGTACCTTCTTTGTTGTATGCAGAACTGCAACTGGCCACGGCGACTAAGCCTAGAGCCAGCAGGAAGATACTTAACATTTTAATTGTTCTCATCAGATTATCCTTTTTGATAAAGAGTAAAAATGGGGCGCATTAGCTAACGCGTCCCGTTAACAGCAATATAATCAGCACCAGTAGTACTATGCCTATAAAGCCACCTGGACGATAACCCCAGTTTCGGCTATGGGGCCAAGTGGGGAGCATGCCGAGAAATAACAAAATTAAAATAATCAATAAAATAGTCGCAATTGACATGGCTAATCTTCCTGATACCGGGGCAATTTTGCACTGGGTAACATGAGTCTGTGCCGTAGCAAATGGGATGTCGGTACGCTGGCGCACTTAGAGGGATCTGACGAGTCGATGTGTTTATATTCGCATTACCTGATAAGCGGTATGCCGAACAGAGCGAGTGATTGTAGAGATGCATACTCTAACTTATGTCCAATGACGGACATGTTCAATTCGAAACCAACGTTTGGTATTTCACTTATTCCGTTGTCCAGTTTCATGGGCTGCGCTAATAAAGAGGTCAACAAAATGAATTATCATGATCGCGATGTTTACGGCATTTACAACAATCCACAGTTCGCTTCTCCATCATTGGCACAAGGACCCGGCCCATATCTGATGGGCGCTGAAACACTGATCGGCAATAATGTTGTTAATAATTCTGGTGAAACCTTAGGGGATATCAAAGAAATTATGCTTGAAGTGGAAACGGGCCACGTCGGGTATGCGGTACTGTCGTTCAGTACTTATTTTGGTTTTGGAGAAAAGCTGTTTGCAGTGCCTTGGAAGATGCTGACACTTAATCATGAGCAAAAATGTTTTGTCATGGACATCTCATTAGAGCGACTCAAAACGGCGCCGGGGTTTGATAAAGGCCATTGGCCCAATATGAAAGATGTTGAATGGGAAAACGAACTGCACGATTACTATGGTAGCCGTAGGGATTAATGGTGTTAAGCAGGGGATTTATCCCCTGCGTTATTATTTGGATTCAGTAAATATGTATAAGTGTGGTTGTGTCTATCAAGTGAGTAGGGCCCACACGCATTTTAGTTGTTAGGAATTTGCTTATCGCCATGGTTGAAACCTAATAATGATAAAAGTTTGAGCTAGCGTATTATCGAAAGTCACTAGCGTGTATCGCTGATCAATGTCTTCGCTTTATCAAATGATTAAAGCCTTGTCGAAAGATAAGGCTTTTTTGTTTTTCTATTTTAAGTTTAAATCCCTATTTAAGGTAAATCTGATGTTTTCGGATTTGTACTACAGCTTATTTTACTTGATGTCGCTAGATTGCTCCGTTTTCTTGATTTTTTCTCCATAGGTGATGAGGGAAGAGTCATATTTAACAGTAGATATATCGAATAGATAATTTCAGCTTACTGTTCATGCTGTTGTCATCTGCGTCATTAAAGCTAAGCTCATTAGTATTTAGCTCAGTTATCTAAAGGATTTATATGGTTGAACACATTACTGGCATGCTAGCGCTAATTGGAGTGCTATCGTTATTTTGTCAATGGCTTGGCTGGAAACTGCGGTTACCAGCGATTTTACCCTTGTTGCTATGTGGGCTCACTTTAGGCCCAGTGCTTGGATTCCTCAATCCTGATGCGATTTTTGGTGATTTGCTTTTTCCGATAATTTCCCTCGGGGTCGCCGTGATTTTATTTGAAGGGGCTTTGACTCTTAACTTTAAAGAAATCAAAGATCATGGTCGTATGGTGACGCATCTTGTGACTATCGGTACCGTGATCACTTGGGCCTGTATCAGTACGGCCACCTTTTATTTACTGGATTTTAGTTGGGAAATTGCATTGCTCTTTGGGGCGCTAGTGGTAGTGACTGGACCTACGGTTATCGTGCCAATGCTCAGAAGTGTGCGTCCTAAATCCCCGCTGGCGAGTATTTTGCGTTGGGAAGGTATAGTGATTGACCCAATAGGTGCGCTGCTCGCAGTGTTAGTCTTTGAATACATAACCGTTGCTAGCGATCAAACGACGCATGTGCTCTATGCCTTAGGCTCTATGTTGTCCCTCGGATTAGGACTTGGCGCAGTAGCGGGTTATCTAACGGGACAAATCTTAAGACACAACCTATTGCCACACTATCTGCGTAATACCGCCGTTTTGACCTTAATGCTGGGTATCTTTGTCGGCTCGAACCTATTACAAGAAGAATCGGGTTTATTGACTGTGACGGTTATGGGCATTTGGCTTGCGAATATGCGTGGTGTGGATATTGCTGAAATCCTTGAATTTAAAGAAACATTAACCGTACTATTAATTTCTGCACTGTTTATTTTACTGGCGGCGCGATTAGATTCTAATGCCATGCTCGGCTTAGGTTGGGGTGGACTGGGTGTTTTAGCGGTGACCATGTTATTGGCACGACCGCTGAGTATTTGGGCTTCTGGTATAGGCACATCTCTGTCGAAAGCGGATAAGTGGTTTTTATGCTGGATTGCCCCTCGAGGTATTGTGGCCGCGGCGGTATCTTCTTTATTTGCAATCAAGTTAGAAGCCAACAATGTGCAGGGCGCAGATGCAATTGTGCCCTTAGTGTTCTTAATTATTATCGGCACTGTAGTGGTCCAAAGTTTAACGGCGGGACGTTGGGCACGATTTCTTGGGGTTAAAGCCGATTCTGCCCAAGGTTTATTGATCTTTGGTGCCTCTAAATTTTCCAGAGAGTTAGCTAAAATTTTAAAAGCCAAAGATGTCAAAGTGCTACTGGCTGATAATAACTGGGATAACATTCGCCTTGCGCGTATGGATAATATTCCAGTGTATTTTGGTAATCCTGTTTCGGAACATGCTGAAACTTATATGGATTTAACTGGAATTGGCCGCGTGTTGATTATTTCACCTTACCGACAGTTAAACCCGTTAGTGAGCTTTCATTTCCAAGACTTTTTTGGTGCTAAAAAAGTTTTTGGTCTTAATAATACCGAAGTAGGCAGTGCGCGCCACCAGCTCTCTGAAAGTTATAAGCAACGTTTATGTTTGTTTGGTGATGCAGTGTCTTATGCCAAGATAGCCAGCCTAATGGCGAAAGGCGCTCAACTGAAAGTAACGAATTTAACCGAAAACTTCAGCTTTGAACATTTTCGTAAGCGTTACGGTGAGACGGCAATACCACTGGTTTACCTGACGAAAGAAGGTAAGGTCGTCGTTGTTTCGGGTAATGATACCGTATTTCCGAATGGCATTGAGCTTATCAGTCTATTGCCAATTGAAGCCTTAGAAGAAGCCAAAGTGCAGCAAGCAATTGCAGAGCGGGAAGCCCAAGAAAAAGCAGCAGAATCTGCTTTAGCAAAGGTAAAAGCGGAAGAGCATGAAAGCGAAGGTGATGACGCTGTTGGATAAGTTAAAGTTACCAAAAGATTTATTATCGAAATATTTTTTGACTAGCTGAAGAATATTTCTCAAATAGCACATTCAAGGCATCATAGCTGCGTGAGTTTTATGGCCAATCTTACTGCAGCTATAGATTACAGCCCAAAAAAGAGTATTAAAAATAACTTGGCTAGAAAGCCATGTTTATGCAGAAAGTTAGCTCTTATACAAGCAGTCATTACACTACTGAATAAGCATTTTGCACTAAGGAACGTATGGTCGATTCTATGCATTCAACCGCGAGATTGAATTGAGTGTCATTTTCGGCGCCACCAAGGCTCAAGCGGATAAAATTATCATGGCAATTAAAGTCATCACCATTACGGACTAATATGCCTTTTGCGGCCAGTGCGGTAACGAGGTGATGGGCTTTGATATCTTCTGGCAGTTGTATCCAACCGTTTAACCCTCGCCAAGTTTGGGTTAATCCCAGTCGTTCGCCCATGGCGATACAGTGACGTTGGCGTTGACGTACGAGCGTATCTCGTTCTGCAGTGATATGACCTTTCTTTATCAACTGACAGGCAATTTCAATATTCAGCGGCGACACCATCCAGCATTGGCTATGAATAGCGAGTCGCACTTGGGCGATAAGGGGGTCAGGAACCAGAATAAAACCTTGCCTTAAGCCGCCAGAAAACAATTTTGACAGGCTGGAAATATAAATCACCCTTGGGATCGCCAGCTGTTTTGCTAATTGCCACAGGGGCGAATGCCATTCTTCAGGTAAACAATAATTCACGTCATCTTCAATGATATAGAATTGATATTGCTCTGATAATTCAAGGATTTTCTGCCGCTGTGATTCACTGTACTGAATGCAAGTGGGGTTTTGATTATTCAGTGTGAGATAGACTAATTTAGGGTTGTGGATCTGTAATAGGGCTTCAAAGCGCGGCAGATCTAATCCTTCGTGGATAAGGGGCACTCCAACGCTAGTGACACCAAGCTGTTTAGCACAAATTCTCACGCCTGGATAACTGTATTGCTCGTGTAACAGTACATCGCCTGTTGATAAAAATGCGCTCAAACAGGCAAAAATGGCTTGCTGGCCGCCATGGGTAAAGACCAGTTGCTCGGGCGTTTGCTGTATGCCGCGTTGGTTTAACCATTGGTGGAACACTTGTTGGTGTTGATCTAATGGACTGGCGCGATAACCGAGTAACTGACTCAATTTAGTGGGGTCTTTCGCTAATTGGCTGAGGCAATCGCTTAGGGTGCTGATTTGATCTGTGAGTGGCTGCTGACAGGTCGCCATATTCAATTGTACGTTACCCATTTCAGGTACAGGGGAGGCGTTGACATAGGTGCCATCTCCCACTCGTGCTTCGACGTAACCCCTTTGTTCCGCCAATGCATAGGCGCGGGTCACAGTGCCAATTGTGATGCCTAAGGTATCAGCTAAACGGCGCTGCGGTGGCAGTTTACTGCCTTGGGTTAACACCTTCTGCAAAATGCCTTGTTCTATGGCACTGACTAAGCGCTGATATTTCGGGCCTGAAAAAGTCGTTAGGTCTGGCGTCCAGATTGTACCCATGACAATAAATCCATTGATCTCTAATATTCTCCGTATATTATTTATTGCATCTTTTTATGTCAACAAATGTATGCATACAATTTAAGGCGAATATGAATACTGCACTGCTTTATGATCCACAATTATGGACTTTAATGGCCTCGACCGCGCTATTTTGCGCGACGATGACAATGACTCCCGGACCGAACAATATTCTCTTAGCTAGCTCTGGAGCGCATTTTGGTGTGCTGCGTACCGTGCCACATATTGCAGGGATCCGCTTGGGTTCGACCTCTTTACATCTTGCGGTATTATTCGGCCTCGGTACTTTGTTTGAAGCATTACCGGTATTGCACCAAGTATTGAAATATTTCGCTTTAGTATATTTGCTGTATCTCGCGTACAAATTAGTGACGTCGCCAGTGCAGAGCACGCATTTGGATGATGGACGAAAACCTATGACGCTCATTGAAGCTGCATTATTTCAATGGATTAACCCTAAATCTTGGATGTCGACGATTACCCTGTGTAGCGCTTTTACATTAAGTGGCGATGGCTTTTGGTTGAGTGCGTTTCTTGGCGTATTAATGTTCAACATAGTGGGATTTCCTGCATCATTTACTTGGGTATTTGTCGGTGCAGCGATCAGTAAGAAACTCAATACCGATAGACGTAAGCGCCATTTTAATTGGTTTATGGGTAGCTTGCTCTTAGTGTCATTACCTATGATATTACGCTAGCTTGGCTTGAATTAAGTGCCTAACCCTATAAATATTCTGAGGAAGACACTCGCGTAATGATTGGCTTTATGCCATAACCAACATACTATTGATGGCTTTTTAGGTAATGACCTTTTAGCTG
Organism: Shewanella sp. SM55; assembly: GCF_025654025.1. Lineage (NCBI taxonomy): Bacteria > Pseudomonadati > Pseudomonadota > Gammaproteobacteria > Alteromonadales > Shewanellaceae > Shewanella > Shewanella sp. SM55. Next base: position 91,044 of record NZ_JAKKRS010000006.1, read on the forward strand.
AACATTTTCAGTCTCAGTTATACTTGTTGCTTATCTTGATAGTGTGTATATGGAGGTTGCCGAGTGAAGTTCCCTAGTTTGATTTCGTTTATGCCGGGATTGGCGCAATTATTACAATATGAAAAGCAATGGCTTAGGGATGATGTGCGCGCAGGCTTATCCGTTGCCGCTGTGGCATTACCCGTAGCGATTGCTTATGCCCAGCTCACAGGTGTGAATGCTGCCGTGGGTTTGTATTCCTGCGTATTGCCAATGTTGGTATACGCACTATTTGGCACCTCAAAACAATTAATCGTGGGTCCAGATGCGGCGACTTGTGCTGTTATCGCCGCGGTTGTCACGCCCCTAGCTGCAGGGGATAGCATGAAGCACTGGCAGTTAGTGATGACCATGACGGCCATGACAGGCTTTTGGTGCTTGATTGCGAGTCGTTTTAGGTTGGGGGTGCTCGCCGATTTTCTATCAAAGCCGATTTTGATGGGGCTGCTTAATGGCGTTGCAATTACCATTATCGTGGGACAGTTTTCAAAAATCTTCGGTTTTACCTTCGATGAGCGTTATCTAATCGAACGCCTCAGCGGTGCGCCTTCCTACTTATCCAAAACCCATTGGCCGACATTGACTATGGGGATTGTGACGCTAGCGACTTATGCCTTAGTGAAACGGTTTCGTCCCCAATGGCCAGCTTCTATGTGCGCAATGGCGATGGCAGCTTTCCTTGTTTGGGTGTTTAACCTGACGAGCTTTGATATTAGCGTCGTCGGAGAAGTGACCTCAGGATTACCTTCATTCCAAGCGCCTGTATTTGATTTAGGTATCGCCCGTGAGCTTGTGGTACCGGCGCTTAACTTAGCCATGGTGAGCTTTGTGAGCATGATGTTGACGGCTCGAAGCTTTGCGGCAAAAAACGGTTACGATATAGATGCCGATAAAGAGTTCAGGGCGTTAGGAATAGCCAATATAGCGTCTGCCATATCTCAAGGTTTTGCGGTGAGCGGCGCGGATTCCCGCACTGCGGTTAATGATGCCAATGGTGGTAAGAGCCAGTTAGTGTCTATCATTGCGGCGGTATTGATTGGTGTTGTGGCGCTATTTTTCACTGCGCCTTTGAAGTTCATCCCCAGTGCCGCCTTAGGTGTGGTGCTGGTGATTGCCTCTATCTCGCTTATCGATTTAAAGTCACTGTGGAATCTACGAGTGCGGGATAGGTCTGCTTTTTTACTTGCCTGTATCACCTTGTTCTCTGTGTTGTTTATTGGGGTTATTCCTGGGATAACCTTGGCTGTATTACTGGGTTTATTCCAGTTCCTCGCTACTGTGATGCGGCCTACGGATCAAGTGCTTGGTTTAGATCATAAGGGCGTTATCCGTAGTGTCGATGAATCGGGTAAAGCTAAATCTGTTCCAGGAGTATTTATATATCGCTTTAATTCGCCGTTAACTTACTTTAATGCGACGTATTTTAAGCGCCGTTTGCTGGAAAAGTTTATTCGGGAATCTGAGCCTGTCGATTGCATCATTATTGATGCAGTGCCTTGTTTTACCCATTTGGATTTAAGTGTGATGGCCATGTTGGCTGATTTGCATCAACTGCTTAAAAAACGTGGCGTTCGTTTAGTGCTTGCGGGACGTAAACGGCAGATGCTGAGTTGGTTTGAGCAAGCGGGTATGCAGACAGGGGAAGGTGGTATTTTGATCCGACCAGATTTGTATCTCGCCCTTAAAATGAATCAAAGCTATAAACAAGCCTTGGCTGAAGGGCAAGCGCCTGTGATCCAAAAAGTTCCTGATGACTCGGTATTATTGCACAGTCATTTGTAGTTAACTGTAATGCCTTGTTTGATTAAACTGTGTCGTAAAAATAGCGCAGCTTAAGGTTGCGCTATTTTTTGTATTAATTTGATAAGTAAATCAATGGTATGACTAGATTTTTGGAGGTATTCAGTTTTACCGTTTAGTCTTTGAGAATTCTATCTAGGGGAATAAAACCGTGAAAACCATAATAACCCATAGGGCCGAGTATCAGACTCAGTAGGCACCATAAGCACTTTTTGTTAGTGCTGAGATCAACTTTACTCTTGAAAGCCCGAAGGGCAAATAGACAATGCAATAGCACCAGGCCCCCAAGCATAATAACGATATTAATATCCATATTTTCCAACTGTCTTATCCTTGTGTTCTATCATTCACGTCCTTGAGTCTTTAGGCGTGGTTACTTTTCTTGAGAAGATTGTCTAGCTACGATTAGCTAAATTAGTTACCTAGTGGCAAATACCTTACTCGAATATTTTACCGATGGCTATAACATAAAATAAAAATAATCTTTAAATCTTATTGGCTTACACGTCTCCTAACAAGAAAATTGGAGAATGGCTAGCGTCCCAGATCACATATTTTTCCATCGCACGAATAAATATTTCACTCGAAATAAGTCGATTTAGCCAAGCGGCGACTCGCGGAAAATCATCACTAAGTGCACATTTAAGATCCACTGCGGCAAATTGGCGTACAAAAGGTACGATTGCGTAGTCGGCAAGGCGAGGTGTATCGGCGACTAAAAAGGGGTGTTGCCCTAAGCATGTTTCAAGTTGCAGGAGGAAATGACTCGCCTGCTGATAATAATAAGCTTGCGTTTGCTCAGGGTAACGGTCGGCATATTTATAGCGGTCAAGCCATGGTTTAAATTGCTGATCATTTTGCGCGATAAGTTGTGCCATTTTATCTTCAATAGCAGGACTTTGCTGACACAATAGCTCTAAGGGATCTGCTTGCGTGAGTGCCCAGCGCATGATCTCAATACTTTCGGCAATCACCTCGCCGTTTGCTAGTACTAATACCGGCACAGTACCCTTAGGTGAGGCAGCTAGCATTTGTGGTGGTTTGGCTTTAAGGGTGATTTCACGGACTTCAACATTGCATTGGGCTAATAAGAGTCCCAAACGTGCTCGCATGGCATAGGGGCAACGGCGAAAAGTGTATAAGACGGCTAGCGTCATTCGGATTTCCTCTACTGTGCGGCGCCATGCGTGGAAGTTGATGCGACTAAAGCTGATGTCAGCGTATTTATGCATGCTTATTGATGACGCGAGTATGCCAATGCGAATATTGCGTGCCAATCATGCAATATTCAAAGGGCGCAGATGGTAACGCTTTCATACTGGGATTTCTGCTTAATTTGTCATCATAGAATGATTTTTCTCACCACTGTGCGTAAAGAATTAAAGACCTTGTATTTTATCTGTGTTTATCTTGCTGTGACTCAGGTAGAATTCCGCGCTATTTTTGGGATCTGCAGCAAGGCTGCAGATGATTGATTTGTTTATGCACTGGAAATTAAGTTCCAGCCAGCAAAGAGGGTGTTATGGCTAAAGTTGTCGTATGTGCGTTATATAAATTCGTGTCGTTACCGCATTTTGAATCTATCCGAGCGCCATTGCTCGCTATGATGGAACAGGCCGAGATCAAAGGCACTCTGCTCCTCGCAAGTGAAGGGATCAATGGCACAGTTGCTGGCACTCAAGAAGCGATTGAAGCGTTATTAGTGTGGCTTAATAGCCAAAATGGCCTAGACAATATCGTTCACAAGTTATCATTTGACGATGAAATGCCGTTCTACCGCACTAAAGTCAAGCTGAAAAACGAAATCGTGACTATGGGCGTTGAAGGTATTGACCCACTTAAAGTGGTTGGCACCTATGTGAAGCCTCAAGATTGGAATGCGCTGATTTCTGATCCGGACGTGATTTTAGTCGACACCCGTAACGACTATGAAGTGCAAATCGGCACTTTCAAAAATGCCATTAATCCTGTGACTGAAACCTTCAGAGAATTCCCTGAATATGTGAAGCAGAATCTTGATCCTGCTAAACATAAGAAGGTCGCCATGTTCTGTACTGGCGGTATTCGCTGTGAGAAATCAACTGCTTATTTAAAAGAGCAAGGCTTTGATGAGGTCTATCATCTCGAAGGCGGTATTCTTAAATACCTTGAAGAAGTCAAAGCGGAAGAAAGCCTGTGGGAAGGCGAGTGCTTTGTATTTGATAACCGCGTTGCGGTAAATCATGACTTGAAGAAAGGCCAATACGATCAATGTAATGCTTGCCGTATGCCAATCACTGAAGCTGAAAAACAGAGCCCTGCCTATGTGCAAGGTGTCAGTTGCCCACATTGTATCGATAAAATTTCTGACGAGCAGCGTAAACGTTTCGTTGAGCGTGAACGTCAAGTGAATCTGGCTAAAGCCCGTAATGAAGCGCATATCGGTAGCGATGTAAATCAAGTGATTGAAGCGCGCCGTGAGAAAAAAGAAGCGCAGCGTCGACTCGCCGCCGAGAAAAATAACGCGAAAAAATCGCAAGCGCTTTAACTTTATATGCCATTAGATGAGTAGTGAGTTAGTCATGAGTTTGCACTGAGCTTGTTTGTCACTCAGGCAGTTTTCACATGGCTCTCACAGTGAATATGGCTTGCACTCTGGCCCGACTCGTTCGGGCCATTTTTTTATATAGATTTTAGTTTTAGCGTGAATGTGCTTTTAGGCCATTATTTAACTTATTATTTATCATAGCGCTATGCCGAAAACCTTAAATTTATGATAACTTTCAGTCGCTAGTATTAAAAACGTTAGTATTAACAACGCTAGCATTTCAAAAAAGTCGAGTGCTATATACGAAGGGAGCGATTCAGTGCAAGGTAGGCAAAGCGCATGAGCATTTGGAAAGAACTATACGATATTTTCGATAAGGAACGCAGTCGCTGGCAGCAATCGAGCGCCAGTAAGCAGGCGATTGCCTTCGAGTTAAAAGCCAATTTGGGTTTTCTGGCCGATGCCTTAAGCAGCGGTTTGTCGCAAAGTGCGATCGCCAGCGGTTTAGAATGCAGTATTTTTGAGGCAAAACTGAAAGAGGGCGCAGCACTCACTGCGTTAAATCACCGTAAAGTGACACTGAAATTTATTGGTGAATTTGCCGAGTTTGCTAAATATGTCGGTAAAGAGAACGACGCTTTAGTCGAGAATGCTTACGCTAGAATCAAATCGCTGCAGAAGTTAGTCGCGGCAGAGCCCAATAAAAATCATGATCTTAAGATTAAATCCCTGTTTCGCTTTTTAGTCTTTTTAGTGGCGCACCTTGAGGAGCAGCCATTGAGTCGCACATCAGCGAAAAAAGCCTAAGGCGGATGAGTGGCATTGGCTAGCTTGTTATTTGAGAGACAAAAAAGGCGCCTGTGGCGCCTTTTCTATGTTTGCGAACGTCATTGCTCAGTGTTTATAGCACAGTCTTTAAAAGGCATGTTTAAGAGCCATCTTTAGACTCACTCTTTAAAAGCCGCCATTGAGCTTAGCCCCTAGGTGGTTCAGTTTTGCTGTGATCTGCTTTATTGGGTTCGGAGTCCGCAGAACCTGGCTTGTTTGAAGCCGCATCGGCGTCATTGTCTGCTGCCGAAGCCTTCGTAGTACCTGGCTTTATCTGCTTATCTTTACCATGTTGACCGAACTGCGGCAGTTTGAACTTAGCACTGTACTTCAACGCAGCAAGATTGCTGGCGATGACACCGACGATCAAAATAATAATGATCCAGACTTCTAAGGTCGACATACTCAGCTCCTGTTTCGAATTGACTCGCGCACACCTAACGGGCGATTAATCAACCGCTAAACGTTGCTCACATTTACGAATGTCCTCTGGCGTATCAACTTCAATAGAATCAAAGGCGCTAATGGCGATTTTGATCTTATGGCCGTACTCTAATGCACGTAATTGCTCGAGTTTTTCCAGATCTTCTAGACGACCTAATGGTAGGGCTGCGAAGGCCTGTACGAATTTGCGTGTATAAGCATACACACCTAAGTGCTTATAAACGGGGTAATCTTGAGTATCGCGGCCAAAAGGAATACGCGAACGAGAGAAATACAAGGCGTAGTTGTTGTTATCGAACACCATCTTCACATGCATAGGATCGTCAAGCTCGGCTTTATTGACGATTTCAAAGCCTAAGGTGGCCATTTCAAACTCACCAGGGTGACGCTCGAAGAGGCTGATGACTTGCTCGATAGAGGTTGGGTCAATAAGAGGTTGATCGCCCTGTAGGTTGATCACTAAGTCGTCATCTTTTAGTCCCAGTTGGTTTATTGCATCATTGATACGATCTGTACCCGATGCCGCTTCTGGGCTGGTCATGACCACTTTGCCACCAAAACCTTCAACGGCCGCTTTAATGCGATCATCATCGGTAGCGACGTAAATATTGGTGAGGCCTTTGGCTAACGACGCGCGTTCATACACGTGTTGGATCATTGGCTTGCCGTTAATCGGGGCTAAGGGTTTGCCCGGGAAGCGGCTTGAACCGTAACGAGCCGGGATTAACAGAGTCACATTCATCAAATTATCCTACTTTTATCAAAGGCATACAGTGTAGATATACAATGCATATAGACAAAAGGGCTCACAATTGAGCCCTTTTAACATGTGTTAGAGCTTAGATACGACGGAACAGGGCAGTCAACATTTCATCTGTGACTTTCTCTTCCCAACCCGCGCCGTAAACGTTAGCCCATAGTGGACCCATGCTCTTAGTCACGGCAACCATTTTCGCTATGGTTTCGTCTGGCAGATCTTTACAGATGTTCTTCGGCAGCGTGATGTTATGTTTCTTCATCATCAGACGGAACTCTTCAACACCTTCTGGATAGAATTCTTCTAACACATCAAAGGCGATACAGTTGCCGATACCGTGGTGGTAACCCAGGATGTAAGACAGACCATAAGATACTGCGTGACAGGCACCCACTTGGCTGTAAGCGATACTCATACCGCCCATGAAAGACGCCATCATCAGCTTGTCGTCTTTTTCTACGTGGTCGTCTAAGTACACTTGGCGACATAAATCCATGGCTTTTTCAGCGTAGGATTTAGAGAATTCGTTTAAGAAGGTACCTTGTAACGATTCAACACAATGGATATAGCAATCCATACCTGTGTAGAACCATTGGTCCGTTTCCACGCCTTCGATTAACTCAGAATCCATGATGATTTGATCGAATACTGTGTAATCTGAGTTCAGGCCTAGCTTACGCACTGGACCACATAATACGGCGGTGCGTGACGCTTCTGCACCAGTACCAGAAATCGTTGGGATACCAATGTGGTGTACCGCGGGGTTCTTGATTAAGTCCCAACCTTGGTACATGGCAGAGCCACCTGGGTTTGTCAGCATCAGCGATACCGCTTTAGCCACGTCCATGGTTGAACCGCCACCTAAACCGACGACGCTCACTGGCAGTTTGCTATTGAAAGCTTGAACTTGTTCAGTCAGGGCATCGATTTGAATTGTGCTTGGCTCTTCATCAACGTTAACCCAAATTATCATGTCTTGTGCTTTAGCTGGAATGCGGCCCTCAAGGGCTTTGCCTTGATGCACGTCATCGACTAAAAACACCACGAAGTCGTCGGCGGTTTTACGTTCAGCAGCTAACACTTCATCCAATTGGACGAATGAGCCACGGCCGAAGATCATTTTTTCAACTACTTTAAAATTCTTAAAACTCATTGCAACAAACTCCCGTAGAATTATTGGGCAAATGCTTTCTTGATGTTTTCGATACGCTCGGCGATCTGAGCATCGGTCCAAGACAACTTGATGAGCATAGAAATCGTGCGGCTCATAATGGCATCGGATTTAGGCACAGAAACTTGAGTATAGTCAGGTCTGTCGGCGATTAATGTGATTGGCAACGCAGCAGATGCCTTAAGCTCCTGAATGTGTTTCCAGTTTTTCAAATAATGCCAGTTGTTTACATACCAGTAGAAGCAGCCATCGACGCCGTTTTCAGCCAGTTTTTTGCTGATTTCTTGCGTGCGCGCTTCGGTTGGCAACATAAAGGTTAAGAAGCCAGCCGAGTCGCCTTCGGGATCTGGGATCTGGCGGAAGGTGACTTCTGGAATAGCGGCCATTGCATCTTTAATGGTCTTTTTGTTTTTACGTTGAATATCGATAATGGTATCGAGTTTACGTAACTGCGCTAACCCTAAGGCGGCATTCATTTCCGAAATACGGAAGTTCAAGCCAATGATAGGGTGTGACTCTGCGCCGCGGTCTTTACCAATGTGGTCATGACCATGATCTGAGAACATATGCGCGTTGTTGTAGATTTCTGTGTTGTTAGTGATCACAGCGCCACCTTCACCACAGGTGATGGTTTTGACTGAATCGAATGAGTAACAACCCACATCACCGATAGTACCTAGGGCTTGGCCCTTGTAGCTACCACCGATGGCTTGGCAAGCATCTTCTAAAATCAGTAAGTTATGTTTTTTACAGACGGCTTTGATCTCGTCCATCTTCGCCATAGAACCGCACATGTGCACTAAGTTGATGGCTTTAGTGCGTGGGGTAATCGCGGCTTCGATACCTTCTGGAGATAAACACAATGTCTCATCGATTTCGGCAAAAATCGGAATAGCGCCTGCCATAAAAATCGCTTCAACTGAGGCTACAAAGGTAAAAGGTGGCACGATAACTTCATCGCCAGCACCAATGCCTGCAGCCATCATGGCCGTTTGCAGCGCAGCAGTACCGCTTGATAAAAGGTGAGCATGCTTCACGTTCATCTTCTCGCAAAGCAGTTGCTCCATATCGCGCGTCTTCCAGCGATCATTACGCATATGGTCGAAGTTGTAACGGAAGGTAAAACCGTTTTCCATAACGTCAGCGACTTCCTGCTTCTCTTCAGGACCAAATAATTCAAAACCGGGCATGGAAGGTATCTCCTTAGAATTTGTGGCGCATAGGTCGCCTGCAATTAACTGACGGATTATAACTGGCGTAATAGACCCTTGCGATGTTTTATTGCTGAAAATTGTCATGGAAAAAGAAAAACCTGCACAGGGGCAGGTTTTATCTGAGCATTGATGACACTCAGCGGGGTGTTGAAAGCCTACATTCAGGCTGTTAGCGTGGATTAGCTAAACCATGTTCACGGTCAACCGTGACATCTAAATCTGTCAGTAAACCGTTATCAATGCCGTAAATCCAGCCGTGTACCGCCACTTCTTGGCCGCGATCCCAAGCTTCTTGCACTATGGTTGAACTGGTCACATTAGCAACCTGCTCAATCACGTTTAGCTCGCACAGGCGATCAAAACGTTTGGCTTCGTCCATCTGTTGTAATTCTTCCTGATAAATACGATAGATATCACGTAAATGCCCGAGCCAGTTATCGATGAGTCCTAAGCGTTGCTGACCCATGGCTGCGCGCACACCACCACAACCGTAGTGACCCACCACCATAATATGCTTCACCTTGAGCACATCGACGGCGTATTGCAGTACAGATAAGCAGTTAAGATCGGTATGGATCACCATGTTGGCGATATTACGGTGAACAAAGACTTCACCGGGCATAAGATCAATGATTTGGTTTGAGGGTACGCGACTATCTGAGCAGCCAATCCACAGGTATTCAGGATGTTGCTGTTTCGCTAATTGTTCAAAAAAATCAGGATTTTCTTGGCGTATACGTCCGGCCCAGCGGCGGTTATTGTCGAATAAAGGTTTGAGTAGTTTCATTTTAACCTATTGTTTTATTGACATATAAAATGTCTTCTCATGCTCTAATTCATGCAAGCAGCACATTTTTAGCAAGAGTATACCAGCAAATTTGGCTCTGCTGGTCTATCCAATTAAGGTTTGAATCAGGATATTTAAAAATCGAGATTATTTTTTCTTAATAGTACTGCAAATGGATAAGCCCTCTCTGAGGGTTCAAGCACCATTTGATTTTGATAGTGTGTTTGTTGTTTATATCGCACAAATGCTGAGTGGAAACCTTGTCCGCCACAGGTTAAGGCGGACAAGGATGATGCAGTATGGGTTAGAACTTACTGATCACTTTCACGCTATCGTTGACTTCGCTGACGTCAACAAATCCGATCATATTGGGATTGGCGGCAATCAATGCGAGCATTTCAGCGCTGGAGTCGACGACTTTGGGCGGTTGACCTTGGCCTGAAAAGACCAGTTTTGACCAATAGGCTTTTAACTGACTCTCGGTTTTATTAAGGATCTGTTTAACAAATGCATCACGTGCGGGCGTGCCTTCAGGTTGATCGAGTGCGACGACAGTGCCACCACTGGGGAAAGACTTGAGTTTGCCTAAATAGATCCGTGAAATATCCGCAGCGCTAATTTCTGACGTATTAGAAGGGTGCACCACGACGGCAATTTCGGCTTGAACACAGGCACTGCCAAATAGAAGCGCACTGGCGACTAAGGTTTTTATCATCAACCGAGAACTTATTAATAGTTTCATGCTTAACTCCTTAAAAAACTAAGTCTATTGCCATACTCAGCAACTGTTCATCGGAGGACGGTTTGTCGTTACTGTAGTTGGTGTACTCTAGTTTCAGTGCGGCAGAAGGATGGAAATCCCAGCGGGTGCCTATGATGTAGTAGGCGCTGTCTTCCTGCTGTGCTTCAAGCGCCGCTTGTGTTCCAAAAACAAGCGGTGCGAGTGCAGCTTGGTTTGCCGGTGGCAGACCATTGTAAACAGGTAACATAGCGTCATAGGCATCGTATTGGGGCTCACCTTTATCAATACCGTAGGTTAAGTGGAAGGTGAAATCGTGATAGCGGATCCCGCCGGAAACAAAGGCTGAATCTTGAATATTAAAGCTACTGGGATCGACATCAATTCGTGTGTATTCGGCCAAAATAAACCATTTTTCGGCATCATATTTAACGTTAGCGCCAATGAGTAACGCGCTGTCATTAATCGGTAAAAGATCATCAACTACTTGCTGAGTAAAGAGTCCGGTTTGAGAAATTGCATTACCTAAGCCAAGCAGTGCGGGTAATTCGTAGGAGAAATCGGTGACTATGCCAATATTTAAACCGTACTCAAACCCTGAGGTTACAAAGTTAAAGTTCATTATGTGGCCCTCGGCGGAGAAGGGCGCAGGAGGCGTTGATGAACCTGTAGGCGAGTAGTCAGAAACTGAAGTGGTAATGTATTTATAGGTTAAACCTACTTCGGTATCGCCCCATAAATCGGCATAAACTAAGCCTACACCTTCACCTGAATTAAATGGCAGTGAATAAACTCCGCGGGGCGGAGTGATCCAATGATAGGCATAGCCGACATCAATATAATCGGAGTATTTATAGAGATTAAAACGTTGGCGACCCGCCATAAGCATAAGTTTGTCGCTGATGTCATAGGAGATATAAGCCCATTCGAATTCAGCGCTATAATCGTTACTGCCTCTGGATAGCACTTGTGCAGTAGCTCTTAAGCCACTACCAAGATCGGCGGTAAATTGTAAGGCAACTTTGGAATCATTATTAAAATCGAGTTCTTTATCGTAACCATAATAGCTTTTATCGTCACTTAGACTTGAGCCCGCGACAATAGAGGCAAATCCATTTATTTGAACATCGGCATAAAGAGACGGTATATAAAGTGTGCTGAATACGCAGAGGGCAACTGTACTTTTTCTCATGGCAGAATACCTTGTTGAGGGAATACAGTATAAAGGTAGTTGATAATTAGTGGATTTCACCTTTGTGCAACATTTTTTAAGCCGCTTGGAACAAAAACAAGGTCTTTACTTGTTAATAGAGGCTTCACAGGTGAGTTTAATGAAACGAGGCGTGCTCAATAACAGACTTTAATAAAGTAAAGCCTAATGTATTTATCCATAAAATAGGAATTAAGTATGGGTGAGCAATATTGATATAAGCACATCTTAGTAACATGTGCTAAGTAGAAATACTCATCTTCAAGATGCGAGTTTTCGCACCTTGAAGCGTAGATTTAGCGATTGATTAATAATGTTTAGCCAGAAAATCGGCTAAATGTTGGTTAATAAATTCCGCTTGTTCGAGAGTTGATATGTGTCCTGCCGCAGGAATATGCACAAGTTGGCTGCCGTCAATGGCATCACTCATCAGGTAACTTTCCAATACGCTGCGGGCCTTATCTTCCACGCCAGCCATGATGAGGCAGGGTAGCGTCAATTGCTCGGCGTATTCCATGGTATCGCGACGACCAAAAATCATTCGTCCAAGTTTAACTATCGTGGGGATTTGCTCCGCTGTGATACTGGCAAGTGACTGTTCAAAGCCAGTAACCAGTTCAGGAGTGTTATTTGCGGCATCATTGGCGAAGAATAAAGGTGAAATCGCACTGATCAGCGGCGCAGGGATCGCCTTAGCGGCGGTAATCATATCCAGCATGCCATCATATTTCGCACGGGTGACTTCGGGTTCGAAGCCGATAAAACTGTTGAGCATAACGAGGGTTTTAACTCTTGTTGGTGCTTTCAGTACCAATTCTGCGCCCCACATAGCACCGACAGATTGTCCGACAACACTAAAGTGAGTTATCTCAAGAGCATCCATTAGCTCAAGCATTTGATCGGCTATATCGAGTAGCGTTTTGCAGTTATTGGGCAGTAAATCTGACTGACCATGGCCCCAAAGTTCAGGCACTATGCATCGGTAATGGGCGCTTAAGGTGGCAATTTGAGGCGCCCACATAGCGCTATCCCATAAATAACTATGCCCAAACAACAATACAGGGCCTGATCCGACATCAAGGTAACTTAATTTTCGATCGGCAATAACAAGCTGCTGACGGTGTGAAGAAAAATCCATAAAACCTACTTAATCAAATATATCATTGTGTTAAACCGCATTTTGGCGCCCATTTTGACGATATTGCGCTAGGCTTAACCTGTGTTGACTGACCTTGGCGAGTATTTCGTGATTAGGGCTGAGCGATACGCAGCACGTATTCATCTATTAGACTGTCTAATCGGGCGAGTACTGCATCTTTTAGCAACATATCACTGTTTTCTAACAGGATTGCCAGTTCGGCACGATCGAATTGTGGCAACAATAACTGCGCTACAGGGAAATAGCTGATATGCCAAGGCTCAGGACTTACCGCACTTTGTCCCTGCTGAAACGGGAAGTAAAAGCCAAAATCATGGGCATTTTCTACCAGCCAAGCATGCAATTTAGCGCAGGGACCATCCTGAACATATTCAGCTTCAACAAGGCGCAGGGTTTTAACATCAATTTGAGCCGCATCGAACACATCGAGATCGGTACCCCAATGGTGGCGTGAAGCGCCAGGCAACGCCGACCAGAGCAAAATCAAGTCAACTATGGCATCGTCACTTAAGCCCTGAATATTGACCGGTAACTCATTGGCATCCAATACCGCGCGTTTACCACTAGCCTTGGCATTCCAAATTGCCAGTTGCCGTTCAAAGGGACGATGAGCCGAGCAAATCGCGAGTTTTATGCCCGCATCTTCAGCTTTTGCCGCCATAGACTTAAAGGCGATAGCTGTGTTCTCCTCTAACCCAAAGCTATGATAACTAAGGTGATACGGGCTTAAATAATCCACCAATTCAGGGGAGCTTAAGCCGTAAAGCTTTGCGGTTTCGGGACGGATCTTCAGATGTGCTAACACAGTAATTGTTCCAAAATGACTTCATAACACAGGGCTAACTGCTCAAGGTCGTCCACTTTAACGCATTCATTCACTTTATGAATGGTGGCGTTGACAGGGCCAAGCTCTAACACTTTGGCGCCCGTTGGCGCGATAAAGCGACCGTCTGATGTGCCGCCTGTGGTTTGCGGATCGGTTTCATAACCTGTGACTTGGCGGATCGCGATACGAGTTGCATCTAATAACGGGCCATCACCGGTTAAAAAGGGAAGGCCATTGAAAATCCAGCTGATATCGTAATCTAGCTCATAGGCTTTCAATAGAGTTTCAACTCGCTCAATCAAGATTTCGGCGGTCACTTCGGTGGAGTAACGGAAGTTAAACATTACTTCCAGTGCACCGGGGATCACATTTGATGCACCTGTGCCGCCATTAATATTGGCAATTTGGAAGCTGGTGGGCGGAAAGAACTCATTGCCATTATCCCAGTGCATTTGACTTAGCTCGGCCAAGAAAGGCGCGGCTTTGTGGATTGGATTATCGGCAAGGTGTGGATAGGCCACGTGGCCTTGAATGCCTTTCACGGTTAAGTTGCCAGTTAAGCTGCCGCGGCGACCATTTTTGACCACATCGCCCAGCTTTAGGGTCGATGAAGGCTCGCCGACTAATGCCCAGGTGATCTTCTCGTTGCGCGCTTCTAAGGTATCAATGACTCGCGTCGTGCCGTTGATGAATGGACCTTCTTCATCGCTGGTGATCAAAAAGGCGATAGAGCCATGATGATCGGGATGTTTAGCCACAAACCGCTCGGTGGCAATGATCATAGCCGCCAGTGAGCCTTTCATGTCCGCTGCGCCTCGGCCATATAAGTAGCCATCAATGATGGTGGGCACAAACGGCGGCGTGTGCCAGCGGCTCACATCGCCTGTCGGCACAACGTCTGTGTGACCCGCAAAACAAAAAACGGGGCCTTCATTACCACGGCGAGCCCACATATTGGTGGTGTCTTCAAATACCATAGGTTCGATATTAAAGCCGATGGCGCTGAGTCTTTCTGCCATTAAGGTTTGGCAGCCTTCATCAAGCGGCGTCACCGAAGGGCGGGCGATCAGCGCTTTTGTCAGTTCTGTAACGGGATAATTGTCGGCTGGCATCATACTGAGAATACTCTTTTATAGGCGGCTTCATCAAAGCCAATCAGCACTTGTTCACCGACGACTAAGACGGGGCGTTTGATCAGTGTCGGTTGCGCCAGCATAAGTTGAATGGCTTTGGCTTGATCGATATCGGTTTTATCTGCGTCACTGAGCGCACGAAAGCTCGTGCTGCGCTTATTGAATACGGTTTCCCAGCCTGAGGTGTTACACCAGAATTCGAGGTCTTCTTGACGTAGGCCGTCATCTCTAAAATCATGGAAATGAACTGGAAGTTGATGATTTTCAATCCATTTACGTGCTTTACGCACTGTATCGCAATTCTTAATACCGTAGAGGGTCAAAATGATGCTCCAGTGTGGATGGACGCTTGGCTTGCAAGCATTGATTTTGCTGGCATTGTGGCATTGTGCGCCGCATGTCACAAGTGGGATGTGTTACTGAGATAGCGTGAGCATAAAATGTCAGTGTGCTTGAAGCGTATTGGGATTATCGGGTGATGTCTGTCACTTTATGTAACCAAACGCCCTCAGAGCGTTTAGTCATATCTTGCTGCTTACTGATGCCGTATAGCACGCTTCATTGAGTGCGCTGCGGGCTTAACGGTAATGGGATGGCGTTGACTAAAGTTGCCAATTTAAATCAAAATCATAGCGAATGCCTAAGGCTATGATAGTGTCGTCTTCACGTTGATCATTATTTTGTTGTAAATATTCTAAATGCATGCGGACATTTGTTGCGGCTTGCCACTCTAAGGTGAGATTGTAGCCATCATAATTTTGGCTGCTGGTATCTTCTATCCCATCTTCAAACCTGAAGTATCCTAGTTTCAGCTTATAAGCTTTCGCAACTGGAATCGCGATGGCGCTATCAAATGTATTACCGGTTCTATTGACTGCGGTTTCAAATTCGTAGTCTTTATGCTGATAACCAACGGCGGCATATATGCCATTGCTAAATTCATAGGAAATGACGCCCCCGGCCAGTTGTTCTTCTCCAGTCATAATATCGTTCACATAGGTATCCTGTTGTAAGTAGGCGATACCTACGTGAAATCCACTCTGGTTAAATCCTACGCCGACATTAATTACATCGGCACCACTGCCACCTGAGTTACCATCAAAAATGGCTGAAGCCATTAAGGTGATTGGCTTAATGTTAAGTTCATAGATCAAGGCATTATCAACAAAAAATGGACTCTCTTGGTTATAACCAAAGGGGCTATTCGCATTGTTAAAGATATCGACATATTCAGCGACTAACGTGTACTGCACCGGCCTTTGGCGCCCAAAAGTCAACTTGCCATAGGGAGAATCGATCCCCGCAAAGGCGAGTCTCGCCTCGCCGAATCGGCCATTGTCATCGAGACGGATTTTCCATTCACCTTGGGCAATGGCACGCCAACCAGAGGCGAACTCGGTTTCAGCTTTAACCCCTAAGCGGGAGAGTGCATCGCCGATATCCCACACATCCTCACCTTTGTCTTGGTATTCTAAGGTCGGACGTAGTGAACCGTAGAGGATAAAACGACTGTCTTGTAGGGAGGATTGCAATGAGGGACTGGCAGGCTCCGCTTTGGCTTGTTGCTCAAGTTCTTTAACTCTTTGCTCGAGTCGTTGCAGTCGTTCCGACTCTTCTGTGGTTGTTTGGGCATTAGCCTGTAGTGGGATCTGAAGCATGCTAACTATGACGAACAACGTTATTTTGCTCATGATGAGGTCCTGTTGTTAGTAGATGTCATGGTGAGCCATGGATAAAATCATGGCTCACTGGCTTAGACTATGAATTTATTAAGGATTGCATCTTGTTCTTTGATGTATTGAGTTTGCGTATGCATGGCTGTATTTGCATGAACTGCAGTGTCAGAAACTTGGACTGATAAATCTTTGATCCTGATAGTATTATTGTTAATTTCTTCAGCTACTAAACTCTGCTCTTCTGCTGCAGAGGCAATTTGTAGGTTCATATCACTTATCTGTAATATTGCTTCACGAATTTTGTTTAATGCGGTATTAGCACCTTGGGCGCGTGTAACCGCATCTTCTGCATTATCTTTACTTTGGCTCATTACCTCTGCAACAGCCCTTGCTCCTGCTTGAAGTTGCTCTATCATGTTACGGATTTGAGTTGTAGATTGTTGAGTCCTTTGGGCGAGGGTTCTGACTTCATCTGCTACCACAGCAAAACCACGACCAGAATCACCAGCTCTTGCTGCCTCAATGGCGGCATTTAAGGCTAATAAATTTGTTTGATCTGCAATGTCATTGATCACTTTCAATATTGTGGCAATGTTGTCAGTTGCAGATTCTAATGTTTTGACTTCAGTGACGGCCATATCGATTTTTGATGACAGGGCATTAATGGCATCAGTTGTATCGCTGACGATTTTAGAACCTACACTTGTTGCTTCATCTGCTTCTTTCGCAGCAGAAGCCGCGCCTTGGGCATTACGGGCTACGTCAGTTGAAGTGGTTGCCATTTCGTGCATGGCAGTTGCAAGTTGTTCTAGTTCATGCAGTTGCGAGTTCATGGCATCAGTAGATTGCTGTAATTCTAGCGATGTCATTTCTGAACTTTTATGGATGAGCTGGCCAATGGATTTAGATTGAATGATCAACTGTTGTAGATTTGCCGTGAAGGTATTGAATCCCAAGGCTAACGCTGAAAACTCAGTGTCTGTTTTAGTATTTAAGCGTTGAGTCAAATCACCTTCGCCAGAAGCAACATCTTGAATTGCATCGTTTAATGTTTGTAATGGGCGCATTAAGGTTGTGATCAATAGTAGTAGGGTTGTGATACTGATGATTAAGGCGATAACGGAATAGAGAATAGAGCTATTGCGTAAGTCCGTCACTGCAGCATAGGCAATCTCCTCATCCAAGATAACACCAACATACCAGTCCTCTCCCGCAACGCGTGAGAAATCCAAGGTGAAACTTTTTCCCTCTATGGTTACTTTTTGTGGCGTTTCCATCACTTTGACATTGGGTAAATAATCGGCCATAAGAGTGCCATTTCGTTTTTCCTCTGGGTGGGCTATGGTCGTTCCATCCCCAGAAACAATAAACACATGGCCAGCGTTGAAAAGTTTGACCTCATTGACGAGTTTGGCTAACCCGACCAAGCTAACATCGTAGAAAATGGCACCGATGAATGTACCTTGATCTTTCACGGGCGTCGCAATTGAGACGAGAATTTCACCGGAGGCTGAGTCCGCATAGGGAGCCGTGATGATTAATTTATCGGCTTGTTTTGCATCGAGATACCAAGGCCTTACTCTTGGGTTCCATCCCGCACCTGGATCCCAGCTAGGATTATTATTGATATTCGTGCCATCTTTTTCATAACCTAAACCGACGAGAATAAATGCATTTTTAACTATGGGGCGAGTGATGACTGCGCTGATGTGTGCGGGCGTGAGATCTTGTTCCAGTAGGCTGGTCGTATAAGCTGCCAATTGTTTACGGGCTTCAATTTCCGATGAAACCGTATTTCTAACCCCATCGACGATTTCGGTGACACTGGCTTCCACCTGTGCCTGCATTTCATTCTGAATCGAGTAGTATTGTTTGGTCGTTAGAAGCGTTACTGTCACTAACAGTAACGCAGAGGATGCGGCGACAATCTTATGACTGAACTTCATTGTTATTCCTCTGTAATATTAAAAGCACCTTTAGATGTATAGTCATGATTTCGTTCGAGAGCCAGCGGGTGCATTGATCTTTTTGCTTTTTGTGACCAATGTGAGCCGATACTCTGACGCTCGAATAGCACTCGCTATACAGGATAGGGAGTTTTGTTGGCCTGGTTGTCTTAGTCTACTCGGCCTGCAAATCGCCACCTTGCTAACGTGCTTTCGATTGTCATTCAATCCTACATCTGGGTGGTTGATATTTGGCTTATTCTGTTTTAAATCAGTTTGAAACATTATGTCGGTTTTGCGATGAAAAAATTTCAGCTATCGGACAGGCCTCTTCGCGAGGAAAGTGGAGATAAATAAAAGGCTGGCGCCTTTGGGGGAGCCAGCCTTTTTATATCAATCAAGGGTATTTTCAAACTGCTAATTCAAACACTTAAAGTAAAGCTTGATTAGAGCTGTACCGTAAAGATCACGTCTTTACCTGCGGTGACACTACCTTGGGCTTTGTCGAGGTATTTGACATCTTCCATGTTCGCCAAAACGACAGGAGTGAGTAGGCTGTCGACTTGGTCTTTTAGATAATCAATATCGAATGACAGGATCGGATCGCCGACTTTCACTTCTTGACCTTCCTGGGCTAAACGTTTAAACCCTTTGCCTCTCAGCTCGACTGTACCTACACCAAAGTGAACAAATAGCTCTAAACCTTGGGGAGACTCAATACTGAATGCATGATTTGTCTCAAAAATTTTACCTATGGTGCCGTCGATAGGCGCCAGAATTAATTCGCCTTTGGGAGCGATAGCGATGCCATCACCGACAATCTTTTCAGCAAAAACCACGTCGGGGACTTTTTCAATGGCGACGATATCGCCGGAAACGGGGGCATATACCATGATACCGCCAGCTAATTGAGTCTGGCCCGATACCAAGCGCCTTATTCGGCTTAAAAATCCCATAATCTAGAGCCTCTTTTGCTTGTTTTTGTCATTGTTTTTGTTCTGTAATGCAGCATAACGAATAAATGTCTCTATTTATAGCTTGTTATACACTGCTGTAAGCTTGCAATTCTATCTTGTTGTAATGCCGTGTGCGCTAATGCCGAAAATTGTGTGATGCTGCCTTGGCAAATAGCTGCTTTCACTTCTAAGAGTGAGCTTAAGTTAACACTGAGTTCGTCCAACCCCATGCCGATTAACAGTGGCGCAATTTGCGGTGAACTGGCGAGTTCACCGCACAGAGAAACTTTAACATTAGCGGCCTTAGCTTGGGTTATTGTCATGTTAATTAAGGCTAAAATGGCAGGCGAAAGGGACGGATAGTCACGGGTAAGCTGCGGGTTTGTCCTATCGGCGGCCATTGCATATTGGGTCAAATCGTTGGTACCAATGCTGACAAAATCGAGTCTTGGCAGCATAGCGTTGAGGTTGAATACCGCAGCAGGTGTTTCGACAACGATACCGTAGCTAAGTTCGCCATAGCCTTTCTCTTCTTCTTCCAAGGCATCTTGGCACTGGGCAATGAGTGCAAACACCTCGTCCAATTCTTCGACTTGATTGACCATAGGGAACATCAAACGGATCGGGCCATGGTTAGCGGCACGCAGAATGGCCCTCAATTGGGTTTTAAATAATTCTGGGTGCGCCAAGGTGTAGCGAATGCCGCGAAGACCCAAGGCGGGATTATCTTCAATTTCTTGGCATAAACAGGGTAGTTCTTTGTCTGCACCTATATCTAAGGTACGGATGGTAAAGGTTTTACCGCCTAGGGTGTGCAATGCATCGCAATATAAGCTGTATTGGGCTTTTTCATCGGGCAGGGTGGCGACGTTCATCAACATAAATTCGGTGCGAAACAAACCTATTCCATCGGCGCCGACATCGCTGACATGGGTGATGTCGTTGAGATTACCCACGTTTGCCATGAGTCCCACAGTATGACCGTCTTGGGTTTGCGCTGGGACATCCTTGTAAGTTTGAAGTGCTGCGCGCCTTGCTTGTTCATGGTGAAAGGTGACTGTGAGTCTTGCCTGTTGGTCTGGATTGGGATTGACACAAAGTTCACCCGCGAGTGCATCGAGCACTAAGGGCGTGCCGTTGGGAATAGAGTCTGCGTCGAACTGACAACTTAACATGGCTGGAATGCCGGCTGCTCTGGCTAAAATGGCCGTATGGCTCGTTAAACCGCCCGTTTTCAGTACAATACCGCAAAGGTTTTCCCGCGGCAGTAAGGCAAATTCGGCGGGGGTCAAATCCTGCGCTAATAAGATAGTGGGTCTATCGAGTTTTTCGAGTCCTTGAGCTAAATGGCCGTTTATCGCCGCGACGACTCTTTGGCCTAAACAGCGCACATCTTGGGCTCTATTGGCTAAATAGGGATCATCTAAGGATTGTAACTCATTGGCCTGATGGGCAAAAATACGTTCAACCGCCACACTTGCCGACAATTGTAAGGTGCGAATGGCATCGTTCACTTGCTCGATTAATTCATCGTCTTCTAATAACAATAAGTCGGCTTCGATCAACTGATAATTTTCGGAGTCACTATCGAGTGCAGCTTGACTGTGGGTCAGTTGTGCCTGTAGTTCTTGCAAGGCTTTGGCAAATTTACCCTGTTGTTGAGGGATTTTAGACAGGGGAATAGGGCGATAATCGAGGTGATGTTCGGTGTGGAGCAGGTGAAGTGCCTGTCCAAAGGCAATTCCCGATGACACTATAATCCCCGTTATTGACATATCCCTTCCTAAATTAACCACTGAACTGAGTGTCCGTTAGCGATAGCGAGTCTAGTTGAGTGACGCTAAGCTTGTAAAGTGTTTGTATGTAAAGCATTAGCATGCCAAGACGGTCAAGATGAGTTTTTTTGCGTGTCGGTTAAATCTGCAGATAAACGCACTTTAGCGCAAGAAAAGGCCTAGCTTAGGGTTATGAGCAGCTCAGAGACTTTCTCAACCGCGGCCTGTGCCTGTTCACCTTCGGCAAACACTCTTACCGTGACGCCAGAATATAAGCCTAAGGTTTGTAGCTTAAACAGACTCTTAGCACTGGCTTGCTTACCATTACATTCGACCATGACATCACAGTCAAAGGTTTTGGCTTCTTTAACCAGTAAGGCTGCTGGACGGGTGTGAATGCCATGTTTGGCGGTAATGGTGACTGTTTTTTCGTACATAGTAGATGAGCTCATATTTAAAGGGGTATTACACTTCGTCTTTCGATTCTATGATGTGATAGCCCTGTTTTTTCAAGGCGGCGATGGCACTTTTGAGACGATTATTTTTTACTAAAATGTAATCGGTATCAAAGGTCGAAATCGCAAAAATACTGATTTGTTCGTCCGCTAAGGTGCCAGACACTTTAGATAAAATGCCTGTCATCGAAAATCCCAGTGGCCCGAGTACTTCAAAGCAACACCAGCCCGGTTCTTGCTCTAGGCTGTCGAGTTCCATTTCACTGGAAACGACTAAAGATAAACCTTCTTGGGTCTTACCAATGAAATACATGTCCTGTGCAAAAACCTCACTGGGCAATACGGCATTCGGGCTAAAGCTATGAATTGTGTACTGTTCAGGGTGAACGGCTAAGGTCATTCGCATGGCAGTGTCTCGGTTGGATTTTTAAGGCTAAAGCATACCGCATATCAAACGTTAGCGTGACAGAGAATTTGTGGTTAATGGGATTTTGTCGTTGAAATTCATTATTGGTGAGATAGCGGTTAACAAGCGTTACCAGAAGGTTTACCCAAAGAAAAGGGCGCCCTATGGCGCCCCAATCGACAAGTCATGCCGTTCTCATACACTTTAGTTAGATTTTAAACTGGCCTAAGGTGCGGGACATGTCTTGGCTAATGTCTTGCAGTGACTGAGCTGCATGGCTATTACTTTCGTTAGCTTTTACTGAGACTTCGGTTAATTCCGAAATATTACAAATATTTCGATTAATTTCTTCGGTCACCAGTGATTGCTCTTCGGTGGCGCTGGCTAATTGTGTGTTCATGTCACTGATATGGGCAATCAATTGCAGAATCGCCGCCATGGCTTTACCCGCTTCGTGGGCTTGGGCCTGTAGCTCATCGGATTGCAGTTGAGTTTGATTGTTGCTCTTCATCACTGAGCCAACACCGGATTGGATCTCGCTAATGATTTTTTGGATCTCATTGGTCGATTCTTGGGTGCGAGTAGCAAGGGCGCGGACTTCATCGGCAACTACGGCAAAACCACGGCCGTGGGTCCCAGCTCGAGCAGCTTCAATGGCGGCATTAAGGGCGAGTAAGTTGGTCTGCTCGGCAATGCTGCGGATCACATCGAGAATGCTACCGATTTGCTGTGAGGCGACGCCCAGCTTTTGGGTGATGACTTCAGAGGCTTTTAATTCTGCCACCAGTTTTTCTGTGTTGCTGACTGTGTTGTCGATCACGACTTGGCTTTGCTGCGCTTGTTCTTTTACGCTGTTCGCCGCATCGGCCGCTTGCTGGGTGTTGCTCGCCATTTCATGGGTGGTCGACAGCATTTGATTGACGGCTGTGGCGACGCTGCCAGTTTCTCTGTGGATATGTTCAGCACTCTGATTGGACTCTTCAACTGCAATCAAAAGCTGTTTTGCATCTTTATCTAATGCTTGGCCTAAAGGTTGTAAATGGCCGACCATGTCGCCAATTTTTTGGGCGAACATGTTGAAGGCGCGGGCGAGATGGGCAATCTCATCTTTACCTTGAGCATTAATGCGCTGACTTAAGTCGCCTTCGCCTTGGGCAATATCTTCAAGGGCATCAATAGCATCATTTAATGGTGAGGTGATGGAATGGTTAAGCACAAGGAAGAAGGCAAAAATCGGCACTGAAATCAAAAACATGATAATTAGATAGTCGATAATGACTGACTTTAAGCTCGCTTTGACATCGCTAAGATAGGCGCCTGTTATGACTGTCCAGCCCCATTGCGGGTAGTAACGGGCTTCAGTAAGCTTGTCTTCTATCGCGCGGGTCATAGGATCGGCGATAGGGTATTCGAGGGTTGTTTTCGATTTAGCACGCGCTAATGGCAGCATAGTGGCTAAGGGGTTTGTGCCATTAGGTAACTTGAAGGTTAATGCTGAGGTGCCAATAAGATTTGCGCTATCCCCGTGGGCGAGGATTTGATTATTATCATCAATAACAATGAAGTAGCCGGAACCTGAATAGCGAGTTTGATTGATTAAATCCGCGGCGATTTGTTTAGCTTCTGCTTCGCTAAACTTACCTTTGAGCGCATCCTGACGGTGCACATCTATCACGCTTAACATGCTGGCGAGCTGACCGTCTATCTGCAACCATTTCTGCTCAATTAAATTACTGTACTGCTCTTTAATTGAAAAACTGGCAAAACACACAGTCCCTATCGCGGCCATAAGGAGCATCATCATTAAGCGTTGCAAAATGGTAAACCGGCGCAAAAACGTGATCATTTGGATTCCTTAAGGGCTTATTATTGTGCATCAATATACCTGCGAATCAATCTCAATTGAATCGTCTGTGACAGAAATTAAGTAAAAGCCGTTATAAAATATGAGTTTCTTTGATCTAAAGCAGAGAATAGTGATAGGGAACTTTAATCTGTTGCATTATGGGGCATGTTCTTATTAAGTTAGGCCGTTTTATAAGTCGCTTTGTGTTGAAGGTTTTATCTGATCTATTAAATATCAATAAGTTAGCATTATGTTAATTTTGCCATCTTGCTATATTAGGCTAATCAATTGTTTTAATTTTGATTTTTTACGCTTTTACGCGCAAGATTAATTCATTATTCAGTTTGAGAATCGATTATGACCACAAATACTATCGTAACGTCGGATGATATTTTACTGAAGTTATGCCACTCAGTCGCCCACGTCCTTTCTAGCACCAGTGCCAGCAATGTTACCCATGCGGGTATGGTACAAAGTATTGCGCGTACTCGTCTTAAACCTGATCTCGGTTGTTTCTCGATTTTTGATGGTGGTTTTTCAGGGCTAGTGGTGATCAACTTTTCCGCCTCTGCAGCGATTGAAATCTACCGTCGCTACATGCTGAACATGGGCATGCCTGAGTCTGAGCTCGCATTTTCACATACGTCAGATGAAGTGAGTAATGTGATGGGCGAACTGATGAACCAAATTCTAGGGGATTTTATTAATAAAATTTCTAAAGAATTGCAAACGTCAATCAGCCAAAGCCAGCCAAAAATGTTGACGATTAATAAAGAGCTAACCATATCAATCGACGCTAACTTAGACGATGCGGTTGCCCGTAGAGTGTCGTTTAGGACAGAGAATAACCATATTTTCTACCTCGAGTTTGCCATGGACAAAACCGAATTCATTCGCTTAGATGAATTTGTCTACGATGAAGAATTCGATCCCGATAGTCTGTTAGAGCAGCACAGTTCGATTGGGGGAAATAACGACACAAATTCGAATGTTTCGCCTTGGGTTAAGATGGCCGATAAACCCGCCATTGCGACTCGTGCCATTGATAATGAAGCCGATGATTTGCTCGATCAGCTCGGCATTTAAGCAGAGCCTCTAATGTAAGACGGATGTTAACGCATTCGTCTATACAAGTGGGTGGAACTGTTTTAGTATCGACGCAAAATAATAACTAAGGTTAAATCCTCTTTATGGCATCGAAAGCGACCTCGATTGATATTGCTTATCGTGCTGGCGTATCCCAGTCAACGGTTTCCCGTGCCCTTAGAAACAGCCCGTTAGTCAATTTAGAAACTCGCCAACGTATTCAAACCATTGCTAAAGAGCTGAATTATAAGGTCGATAAAAATGCCAGCAATCTTCGCACCCAAAATAGCCATACCTTAGCGCTGTTATTGTGTGAAGACCCCACCAACGATGACTCGTTAATCAATCCTTTTTTCCTGTCTATGCTTGGCTCCATTACCCGAGCAACGGCGCAGCAAGGTTATGATTTATTGGTTTCTTTTCAGCAATTGTCCAGCGATTGGCACGCCGATTATGAAGACAGTAATAAAGCTGACGGCATTATCCTGCTTGGTTACGGCGATTACATGGACTACGAGCAAAAGCTGGAGCGATTGCTCGCGCAGAATACTCATTTTGTGATCTGGGGCGCTGAGCATAACAATAAGTCAGTACTATCGATTGGTTGTGATAATCATCAAGGCGGCTTGATTGCAACAGAGCACTTGATTTCCCTTGGTCGTAAAGCTTTTGCCTTTTTAGGCGATGCCTCAAGCCACAGCCCTGAGTTTAGGGACAGATATTTAGGCCATGTGAAAGCGCTGCAAATGGCGAATATTGCTGTCGATCGTACTAAGCAAGTGTCGGCAATTAGCACTGAAAGTGCTGGCTACGATGCGGCTATGGCATTGATGGCCAAAGGCGCACAGTTTGATGCTATTTTTGCTGCTAGCGATCTGATTGCCATTGGTGCTATTCGTGCGCTGAAAGAGAAGGGCATTTCAGTCCCAGAACAAGTTGCAGTGGTGGGATATGATGATATTCCGGTGGCGAGTTTTGCCAATCCGCCATTAACGACCATTAAGCAAAATACCCAATTAGCTGGTGAAATTTTAGTCGACAGTGTACTCAAACTTATCCGCGGACAAGAGGTGAGTGCGCAGCTTATTCCGACGACCTTAGTGGTTCGCAGTTCCTGCGGCATTGATAGTGCGCCGCTTAAGCCGTTATAGATGGGCCGTTATTGCTAGGAGCTTGCTGTTTTTTGCTGGCAAGTCGTTGAGCACTTAATTTGCTTATTGAAACATCGCCGATAATCCTTGGATTTATCGGCTTTTTGCTTTTTGAGTTCACTTGCCTGAGTATTGGCGTAAAAACTTCGGCACATCTGCTTTGGTTTTCTTGGCGATTTTTTGCAGTAACTCGAAGGTGGGGGCATTGAGACCGAACTCTTGCTGAAGGTCTGCCAGCATTGCCAGCCACAAATGGCCAGTCATTTCGGCATCGGCTAAGGCGCGGTGAAAGGTGCCATCGCTTGGTAACTGTTTATAGCGCACTAAAGTACCTAATTGATGATTCGGTGCCGCTGGATATAAACGTCTTGCCACCAGCAAGGAGCAACCAAATTGCCCTCGATAGCGATGGCGAATTTGAGCAAATTCCGCGTCTAAAAAGCGCTGATCAAATGCCGCATTGTGGGCGACTAAGTTATGATCGGCGATAAAGTCTGCAAAACGCGCCATTACTTCATTGCAGGGCGCTGCATCCCTGAGCATTTGATTGCTGATCCCTGTGTAGTCCTCAATAAAACGACTTATTCTAAATCCTGGGTTCATCAACTCTGAAAATCTTTGGGTGATCACGCCGTTTTCAATCAGCACAGCTCCGATTTCAATCGCGCGGTCCCCTTGATTGGGCGATAGCCCCGTGGTTTCAAAGTCGAGCACGACCAAAGTGTTAGCTGCAGATGTAGGCATAGATCTTATGTGAACTCTATAAATGATGTGTCAGCATTGCCGTCTTTGACAGCGCAACGCTTTTAGATAAGCCGATTGTAATTCAATACGTTAGTAAATTCACTATCACATTAACGCTGATAAAAGACTTAATGCTTTGTTGATCCGGTCGAGCTTTCTTGGTTTCGCTTCCTGTTAGCATTTACCTCTATGAATAACAGTTTGGTTTGTGAGCAACCCATGCAACTCGATATTAATGGCTTAACGCCCGCGCAATTTTTAGCAGAATATTGGCAGAAAAAACCTTTGGTTATCCGCCAAGGATTCAAACATTTTCAAGATTTAATCTCGCCCGAAGAGTTAGCTGGGTTAGCCATGGATGAGCTGGTGGAATCTCGGCGAGTGTACCAACAGGCAGGGCAATGGCAGGCTGAATTTGGCCCTTTTGATTCCTACGATCATCTCGGTGAACGGGATTGGACTTTGATCGTGCAAGCCTTGAACAACTGGGTGCCCGATGCAGAAGCCCTGATCCAATGTTTTGATTTTATTCCGCGCTGGCGTTTAGATGATGTGATGGTGAGTTTTGCCACTCCTGGCGGTGGCGTGGGGCCGCATATCGATCTGTATGATGTGTTTATTTGCCAAGGTTCGGGACGTCGCCGCTGGCGCGTAGGCGATCTGGGACCGCACAAAGAGTTTGCCGCCCATCCCGCTTTGCTGCACACAGAAGCCTTTGAACCGATTATCGATACTGAGTTATTGCCCGGCGACATCCTTTATATTCCCCCAGGATTCCCCCATGACGGTATAACCTTAGAACAGTCTTTAAGTTTTTCAGTAGGTTATCGTACAGCTTCCGCCAAAGATATGGTAAGTGCTTTGGCCGATCATCTGTCTGAGCAAGATTTAGGCGCACAGCAGATTGAAGATCCAGACCGCGAGCTGACAACGCGCAGTGGTTGTGTCGATAATCGCGATTTAGCGCGGTTACGTACGCAACTGACTAATATGTTAACCGATGAACTGGTGAGCGAGTTTTCGGGCCGCTATTTAACTCAGTCAAAGTGCGCTCTCGATTTACCCGATGAGCCATTGGACATCACGCAAGATGAAGTGCTCGCTTGGCTCGATGAGCAGCCGCTTATTCGCCTCGGCGGACTGCGTTGTTTGTATTTTGATATCAATGTGGGACAAGGCGTTGTGTATATTAATGGTGATAAGTATCTGCTTTCAGCCGAATTGGCCGAGGTGATCCCACTACTATGTGATAGCAATCAGTTAGATAAAACCGCCTTAGCCCCCTGGTTAGCCGATGCCGACTTGCTTAAGCAGCTTACTGAGTGGGTGAACCTCGGTTACTGGTACTTTGAAGACCTGAGTGATGGAGAGTGTTAAGGCTGAATTAGCTCTAAAGCCCTACAGGTTTAAAAACTGAACAGTTTTTAAAGTGGCATGTCAGCGACTTACTGACATGGTATTCTTTTATCAATGGACTGATAGTAATGTCATTAGCATAGTACTGATCAGTCATACTGAGCAATGAAAGCATCGGTCAAAGTCGAGGTAGTAACTCAACCAAATTCACTTAGTTGTGGCACGCCTTGCCATCGGAATAAAAAAGGAGGCTTATTAGCCTCCTTTTTGTGGTTTAAATCTTACTGAGTGGATTACGCTGCACGTTCCTGTGAAGTGGTTGAAACCACTTCTGGGCGCAGTTCTGCTGGGTCAAAGTCATCAACGTTGATTGATTTCATACGACCAATTTCTGCTCTTTCCAGTAATTGCACTTCGGCATCGCTTAACACTCCTAAGGCTTTACCTTCTGCGGCAACTTTATCTAACCACATAAATGGTAGACGTTTACCACTGGCTTTACAGACTTTGTCATGTAGCGGTTCAGACGCGATGATGTCGAGTAGTGTTTGTTCTTGGATCCCCACAGCATTGTGCTCAGAGTTAGTCCAGAACTGACCTTTACCTAAACGGTTACGGCTTTCACATGGTGTTTGCATGATCTTAGCGACTTTATGATCTAACACATC
The DNA here is from genome assembly GCF_025654025.1 of Shewanella sp. SM55. Classification (NCBI taxonomy): domain Bacteria; kingdom Pseudomonadati; phylum Pseudomonadota; class Gammaproteobacteria; order Alteromonadales; family Shewanellaceae; genus Shewanella; species Shewanella sp. SM55. Next base: position 119,743 of record NZ_JAKKRS010000006.1, read on the forward strand.
GCTTGGGCGTTTCAGTGGACGACCGAATGGGAACATCACCACACGTAATACGCCACCAAGGCCCATAGGGAAGTTATCCAGTAAATCGTCTAAAGAAGCTTGTAGCTTATATAGCGCATCTTCAACTGCCCATTGTACTAATGGCAAGTCGTCGGTTTGACGGCCTTCATCTTCATAGCGTTTCAGCGTGGCTGATGCCAGATACAGTTGGCTCAGTAAGTCACCTAAACGGGCAGAGATACGTTCTTTACGTTTAAGGTTGCCGCCCAAGGTTGCCATGGCTAAGTCAGAAAGCAGGGCAAGGTTGGCACTGAAACGGTTCATCTGTTGATAATAACGCTTGGTTTTATCTGAATAAGGCGCGTTAGAGAAACGGCTTGATGTCAGACCTAACCAGAAGCTACGGATGAAGTTACTGGTCGCAAAACCAATATGACCAAAAATAGCTGCATCGAAGTTAGCTAAACCTTGACCCGATTCAGTATCAAACGCTGACTCCATTTCTGCGAGTACATACGGATGGCAACGAATTGCGCCTTGGCCGTAGATGATCATAGAACGGGTAAGGATGTTTGCACCTTCAACAGTAATTGCGATAGGCGCAGCTTGGTAGCCACGGCCTAAATAGTTATTGGGGCCAAGACACACGCCTTTACCGCCGTGAATATCCATGGCATCGATAACGCATTTCTGCATTCTGTCGGTCAGGTGATATTTCACAATCGCAGAGATAACCGACGGTTTTTCACCTAAGTCGATACCTGTGGTGGTCAAAGTCGTTACAGCATCCATCAGATAAGCGTTACCGCCGATGCGTGCCATTGGCTCTTCGATACCTTCAAGCTTGCCAATAGGCAATTTGAACTGACGACGAATGCGAGCATAAGCACCTGTTGCCAGCGCTGCGGTTTTCACGCCGCCAGCTGAGTTTGATGGCAGTGTGATACCACGACCCACAGATAAACATTCCACCAGCATGCGCCAGCCTTGACCAGCCATTTTCGGGCCGCCAATGATGAAGCTTAATGGCACGAATACTTCGTTGCCGCGAGTCGGACCGTTTTGGAACATGCAGTTGAGCGGGAAGTGACGACGACCCGTTTCAACCCCTTCCATATCGGTAGGGATCAAAGCACAAGTAATGCCGAGTTCTTCTTTATCACCAAGTAGATGCTCTGGATCGCGCAGTTTAAAGGCTAAGCCTAATACTGTCGCGACAGGCGCTAAGGTGATGTAACGCTTGTTCCAGGTCAGCTTCATCCCCAGAACTTCTTCACCTTCCCATTGGCCTTTACACACAATACCAAAGTCAGGAATCGAGCCTGCATCGCTACCGGCTTCTGGGCTGGTCAGAGCGAAACAAGGGACTTCTAACCCTTTGGCTAAACGCGGTAAATAATGGTTTTGTTGTTCTGGCGTGCCGTAATGTTGCAGCAGCTCTCCAGGGCCTAAAGAGTTAGGTACGCCAACAGTTGAAGCCAATTCACTACTTAAGCCCGCCAGTTTTTGTAACACGCGAGATTGGGCATAAGCTGAATATTCTAAACCGCCGTATTTTTTCTTAATGATCATGGCGAAGAAACCGTGATCTTTCAGATATTGCCATACGTCGGCAGGCAGATCGGCAAGTTGATGTGACACTTGGTGTTGATTCACCATGCGGCACACTTCTTCAACAGGGCCATCGAGGAAGGCCTGTTCGTCTGCACTTAAACGCGCAACTGGGTAGTTATGGAGTTTTTTCCAGTTCGGGTTACCCGCAAACAGATCCGCTTCCCACCAAGTGGTGCCGGCTTCAATCGCTTCTTTCTCTGTTGAAGACATTTCCGGCATGATGCCGCGATATACCTTCATCAGTGGACGACTGATCACATTTTGTCTAAATGCACTGATATTTAACGGCAGCGCGATCACGAGGAAAACGATCCAAGAGATAGGGCCGACAACATCGAGTGTCCATCCTGCTGTCATCACAACAGCGGCTGTAATAGTGGCAGTGAGCAAAGATACCCGAAGGTAAGCTAGGGCTCCTAGCACTAAGATCATGGCGATGATCCAAAGTAGGGTAGTCACTGTAATTCTCCTTAAATATGACCGAGTGCCAACCACAGGTCATAGAGTGTTTTATTGATTGCGATCACAATTATAGTTTGTGGTCAGACCTGTGTCGCATAAAAGTTAAACCTAAGAGAATTTTAATACAAGTATTTTTCAAACAATTGTTTAAATTATTTGTCAGCTTTGATCATTCCACAAATGTCATCAACTAGTTACAATGCCAATAAGTAGTTTTTTTGATTGATGATAGGCGAGAAATATGTGCGAGTTACTGGCGATGAGCGCCAATGTGCCGACCGATATTGTGTTTAGTTTTACGGGATTAGCACAACGTGGTGGTGTAACCGGTCCCCACGTGGACGGCTGGGGTATTACTTTTTACGAGGGGAAAGGCAGCCGTACTTTTAAAGATGCTTGCCCGAGTAGCGAATCGCATATTGCAAAATTGATCAAATCCTACCCGATTAAAAGTGAAGTGGTGATAAGCCATATTCGCCAAGCGAATCGCGGTTGTGTGTCTTTAGAGAATACTCATCCTTTTACCCGCGAATTATGGGGACGTTATTGGACCTATGCCCATAATGGGCAATTGACGGACTATCTGCCCAAGTTTCATGTCTCGCGCTATCAACCCGTAGGCGATACCGATAGCGAACTTGCTTTCTGCTGGATTTTGGAACAAGTCGCCCAGAAGTTTGGCGGTACTAAACCTGAAGATATGTTGGCAGTTTTCCATTACATCGCAACGTTGGCCGAGCAAATCCGTGCCTTAGGTGTGTTCAACATGATATTGAGCGATGGCGAGCATTTAATGAGCTATTGCAGTAATAACTTATGTTACATCACTCGCCGCGCGCCGTTTGGTAAAGCGAAACTTATTGATACCGATGTGGTGATTGATTTTGATAAGGAAACTACCGCCCATGATGTGGTGACTGTGATTGCGACTCGCCCATTGACCGAGAATGAACAGTGGCGCGTTATGCAGCCGGGTAACTGGAAGCTGTTTAGATTGGGTGAGCTGTTAATCGATCTCTGATGCTATGCCGTTGAGCTAAATAATGAGGGCGAGCGGATTTACGGTTGATTTTGTTTTGTTCAGGTCACTCTATTAAAAAGTTCGATTCAGTATCTAACATACCTTCTAGCAATCAGTGATGAACCATTAGCGATGAACATTAACCGAAACCGAACTTAGAGGTAGGCCCTAAGTTCAGTTAGATATAGTTCAGTTAGATATTAGTTCGGTTGGGCTTTATTCGATATGAGTTTGGCTTTAGTTCAGTATTGTTAAGCTAAGGCTTTGTATCATTGGGTTAAGTTTATACATCTTAACTCAACGCCTTACCGATTAACCTTCAGTCGTGCCGAGCAGTTTAGGCACTAGCGGTTTCTCTGCAATGTCTGCAGGTATGGTTTCTTGGTTCGGCACTTCATCGAAGTGATATTTAAGTAACTTAATATCGAGCTGCTTACTGCCTTTTTCAAAGTGAGTTAACCGCACGGGCAAATACGCTAAGTCAGGCGCCATCCAGAAGAAGGTTTGACGCTTTTTATTGTCACGCACGACTTCAATTTTGACTGTGTCGTAACTGCCGCTGTCGATGTTCATTCGTTCTTTACCGATCACATGAAATTTGTATTCATCGACTTCGTTGTCCTTGACCATCTTATAGTCGAGCACTTCTTTGCCCGCCATCATATCTAGCCTAAATTGCAACTGCACCATAAGAGGATCAAAGATTTTATCATCATAGGGAAACTTGCCTTTTTCATCTTTGTAACGGGTATGAATAAAGCCTTGAGCTTTGGCGAATGCGGTTTGCTCCGTGTAATTAGGCCCGACACCTTGGCGTTGTTGTAAGTAACGCAAAGGACTGAGCTGCGAATCATTTTGAGTAAATTCACTCAAGATGTGACGCACATCGGTTAACAATAATAGGCTGAGATCGCTATCAAAACGATACTTAAACACGCCATCTTCGGCATTGGGTAGCGTGTATTTGGCTTTTCCTAATTCAATGTCTCCATAGTTGACTTGGTATTCGGCCGTCTGCGGTGTTAGCGGCGTTGGCGCTGCCATGGCAAACATACTTTGAGTGAGGACGGTTAAACTCACTAATAATGTGGGAATGGTACGCAAAGAATGCTCCTTGGGTCGCAGGTTTTCACCTTGTATCACTACAGAATGGTCGGTAGTGGTTGATAAAAAAGTGTCGAGTAGCATGCTTACTTACACAGTTCTGGGTCAATCAGTTGAGCATAAATCAATTATCGGATCGACTGTAAGCAGGTTATAGCCGAGGACGACGTTTCTGTAAATAGAGATGTAAATAGTTTATGGATCAATATATTAAACTAAAATGGCATTGCCATGACTAAAGTCACCAGATCCGGGCGCCACTCGTATTCAGACAAACTAATTTTGCCGCAGTTCACTGTTATCCCTTCAATTCTTAATAATTCCATCTGTTCTTGAAAGAAGGTTGAATTTTTCTCGAAGGATATTTTGCCTTGACTATTGAGTACCCTATGCCAAGGGAGTGACAAATGTTCGGGAGCTGCTTTCAGCGCTTTTGACACATAACGCGCTCGTCCCGGTAATCCTGCATAATCGGCTATTTTGCCATAGCTGCTGACTTTACCCTGCGGGATCATGGCGACGATATGCCAGATTTTCGCCATAGGAGACAAATCCACTGCTTGGGGCTGTTTTTTCGCTACACTCTGTTTATCTTGTTCAAGGTATTGATACAGCGGTGATTTGTCTTTAGGAAACGATGCCATTGAATTGTTAACCCTCAGCTTAATGGTATTGATACCAATCACATTAAATATCTAATCAGTTCAAAGCCTCACAGGTATTTAAATCTCAGGCGCATTGACGCAGAAATCGTTATTCTCTTTTAAGTCAATGCAACACCGGAGTGGGATACCTGTGAGGCTCCCAAAGGGCGGGTTTCAAAACGCTTTATACTGCGTTTAAGGCTTTCGACAGAGCACCACTATGCCTTCAAGCCTTCGCCTTGTCTAAAGCGCGTTGAATTCTCGCTGAATGAACAGATATTTAATACGATTGGTATGACTCACAAAGAATCACGCTCAAAAACTTTTGCTTGATGAGTTCACGCTAGTGTAACGGTAAAGTGTGGCTTAGCGGAAGATATGAGAGTATTTGGCATTTAAAGGATTAAGCACTTCTCGATATTTTTATCGGCTAGCTCGATTACTAACAAAATATTTAAACTGTTTTTAGCTTAAATATTGTGTAAATGGTCAAATAGTCCATAATAGCGCCAATTTTTTTGACTCGATGAGAGAAGATAACTGGCATGGCTGTACTCGATATTCTAACTATTCCCGATGAGCGCCTTAAACGTAAAGCGCAACCTGTAAAAGATATTGAAGCTGTTCAGGGATTTATCGATGATTTAATCGAAACCATGTATCACACGGACGATGGTATAGGTTTAGCGGCAACTCAAGTCGGCAGTACAGATGCCATTATCGTGATTGATTTATCTGACGGTCGCGATCAGCCTTTAGTGCTGATTAACCCTGAGATTGTTGAAAAGTCAGGTGAGTTCGTCGGTGAAGAAGGTTGTCTGTCTATCCCAGGTTATCGCGCTAAAGTGTCACGTTTTGAAAAAGTTAAAGTGACAGCCTTAGACAGAACTGGCAAAGCTATCGAAATCGAAACCGATGAGTTTTTAGCCATAGTGTTGCAGCACGAAATCGACCATTTGCATGGCAAAGTATTTATCGAACATTTATCCATGCTAAAACAACAAATCGCCCTTAAAAAAGTGCGTAAATACGCTTAATTTTTGACTTAAGTTGTATTTTAGAAGGTGGTTTTACCTATTCACTAGCCGCATTTATAGTGCGGCTTTTTTGTATTTAAAATCTAATCAAAGAAGATTAATGCTGTGATATGTGAACATAACAGCTTGTTTTTACTCTGATGAGTGGATAAGGTAATCCAAAATCTGCATTAGTTGTGGGTTCAGTTTTCATCATTAACAGCAAGTGTATGGATACGGTAGGGAAACAAATGAAACTTAAGGTAATAGCCTGTGGTATAGCCTCATTCGCCATGCTTTCACTGGGTGGTTGTAGTGCATTTTTTAACGGTAATACTACGGAGAAAAATGCGGTATCAAGTAGCTTAGTTGAATATTTATACCCTGATGAGAAGAGTCGCCAAGCCCAGCAGCCATCCTTACCTGTGCTGCGTTTACCGATTACCGTCGGCATCGCTTTCTTGCCTTCGTCCCATTGGCAAGCCGATGCAATTGATAGCCGAACTCAGATGGCATTACTTGATAAGGTTAAAAAATCCTTTGTCAAATATGACTATATTGATCGTATCGAAGTGATCCCAAGTACCTATCTTAAAAATGGTAAAGGTTTTGAAACCTTGCAGCAGGTTGCTCGCCTGCATGATGTTGATGTTATGGCATTGGTTTCTTACGATCAATTGATGCAAAGCCACGAGAACAAATCCTCCATCCTTTATTGGACTATCGTGGGCATGTATTTAATTCCCGGTAATGAAAATGCGATTCAAACCTTTGTTGATACAGCCGTTTTCGATATGCGTAGCCAGAAGATGTTATTTAGGGCGCCAGGTATTAATCAGTTAACTGAGAGTTCAACCGCTGTTGGCGTGACGACAACCCTAAGAGAGAAATCCTACGAGGGTTTTGAGCTTGCGGTGAACGACATGATAGTCAATTTAGATGACGAGCTTGCCCGTTTTAAAACTCGGGTTAAGGAAGAGCACGTCGCCACCATAGAACATAAACAAGGTTACAGCGGCGGTGGCAGCTTATCGCTATTGATACTTTCACTACTGGGGATTTTTGCGGTGCGCCGTTTAACGATTTGCCGTGAATAAAAAAATTAAGCGCAAATTAAGATCGTTAAGGATGAGCAAATTGAAGTTTGCTTTGAATCAAGACGTGAGCAAAAAGTATATAAAGTTGAGCACAGGTTCTGGTTACCAATTTACTTGTAGTTAACGTTTTGATTTTATTTTTAAAGTGGTTTACAGAGGCTGCGGTATTGCGTCGGACACCACTTAAGCGGCGAGATACATTACGCGTTTAACAAGGAGAAAAATTAAATGGATTTAAATTCACTATTACTGTTTGCAGTTGCTTGCCTTGCTATCAATCTTATCCCCGGACCCGATGTCATCTACATTGTATCTAACACAATGAAAGGGAAAATGAGCAGTGGGCTTAAAGCTGCGATGGGTTTAGGTGTGGGTTATTTTGTTCACACGCTTGCTGCTAGCTTGGGATTATCTGCAATCATTCTCAGTTCAGCGTTTGCTTTTAGCATAGTGAAGTGGTTGGGTGCAGCGTATCTTGTGTATTTAGGCATTCAAGCGTTAATATCAATGTGGCGTGGCAACAATCAAATTGTAGTTGATGAAAATAGTGAACCAAACGGTAATGTATTTTTCCAAGGCATTGTCGTTAGCGTACTTAATCCTAAAGTCGCCTTATTTTTTCTATCTTTTTTGCCGCAGTTTATTGACCCGTTAGCGGGTTCAACGTCAATGCAGCTGTTAACGCTTGGTCTCATTTTCAGTTTTTTAGCGACGCTATGTAACCTTCTTTATGCGTCTGCGGGAAGCTGGGTATTTAGTCGCCCCAATTCTCAGCGTTATTCTAGAGCCTTAGAGGGCGTATCAGGTGTTTTGCTTATTGGTTTGGCCAGTAAAGTCATGACCAGTGAGCGATAGTGGCATAACAGATATGCTTAGGCCGTATTTCTAAAGTTGGATGGCCCGTTAATTTTACCATTGAACATAAACAAGGTTACAGCGGCGGTGGCAGTTTATCCCTATTAATCCTTTCACTATTGGGAATTTTGTCACTCGGCCGTTTTACCATCTGCCGAGAATAGTTGAACTCATTTATCAGGGGTGAGGTGAACGAAAAGGAGTTTCATCTTTTGGCCATTCCTATTTCGGGCTTTGTATTAAGTTCTTATCACTCCTTTACCCTATGTTAAATGGGCTGATTGAAACATTAAGGACTTAAATATAATGACAGACATTATTGATAGAATTGTTTATGAAATCGAGGATGTTGAAGAGGCGGTAAACCTTGTAAAAACTATCTCGTCAGCACATGAATTGTATGCCTTATTGGACCATTATAATTGGGATGATGGTAATGAGATTCCTATTGCAATTGCGGATCATCCATTATGCGAGTTAGCCATTGCCATAAAGCTATTTTGGCTTGCTGAAGCGATGGATTGGTTAGAAATGAATGAGCTAAATGAATTAATTCCAACAAATGAGGTAATAGAACCTTATCAACAGGAACATTATGATTTCGCGGTCATGCTGACTAAGCGAATTTTAAGCGGTTATTATCAGGTGAAAACAGTTTCTCATACTGAAAAAATAACAAAGACGGCGCAATATTTTCTTAAGAAGCGTGGGGTGCCTGAGATTTTGTATCAACCTATTGTGGTATGAGTGTAGAGGTATACGAAGTTGTATTAGCCTCACCATTTATTTTGTAGCTTCTGTCCGTAAACATTTCTATAAACCCCAAATCATATCCTTACAAAATAGGGCAGTGCGATCAGGGCGATGCCGATAGCGATAAGTAACGCGAGATTGGTGACAAAATAGGGATAAATCATCAGGGTGAGGCCAACGACTAAAGGGATGGGTGCAACTTGGCGTTTGCCATAGGTGAAAAAGCCAAGACCAAAGAGGCTAAAGACTAAACTCCATAGTAATAATGCTGGATTATCAAACATCTTGAGTTCCTAAATGGTTAGCCTAGGTAGGCTTTGACCTTATCACAGCGTCAAACTGGTCAATCGATTACTTAAACTATTGGTTAAACGGCTGCGTCGTTTTATTGAGTCTAATGCTGACTATCCCGTAGCGTAATTAAGCTTTATTCATCTTATTGCTGCGATGTTGCCTTATTTTACTCGTGCTATAGCTCATATAACTCTAAGGGTAAGCCGTCGGGATCGCTAAAGAAGGTGAATTTTCTGCCTGTGTATTCGTTAATGCGGACGGGTTCAACGGTAATGTGATGGCTATGAAGATGTTCGATGGCGGTTTCAATTGATGCTACGCGAAAGGCGAGATGCCTAAGTCCACAGGCTTCGGGATAGCTTGGTCGTTTGGGTGGATTATCGAATGAAAATAACTCAATTTGACTCTTATCGGCCAGTTGTAAATCAAGTTTATAGGACTTACGTGCCTCTCGGAAATGCTCTGCAAGCACGGTAAGGCCAAGAATGGTTACATAAAAGTGTTTGGACTTTTGATAGTCGCTGCAAATAATCGCTGCATGGTGAATGCCGAGTAACATTGCTTTCCTTTGTGATTTTTAATGGTTGATCAAATAAGATAGAAAGGTTTGAGAGTATAACGGTTAAAAAAAGATAGCGTCACAGTTTAGCGTGACGCTATCGGTCGATTTCACTTTTTAGCTCACCTAGGCTTTTTGCTCGTTTAATCTTCCAGCTCGAATATGGCTGAAGACAGCGGTGCAAGTTGCATCTGAACTTGTCCTTCACCTAGTTTGACAACCAACTGTGCTTTATTGTCTTCCAGCAAATCCTTAAGTGAATAGGTACCATCCGTTAATTGCCATTGGTCGATAAGTGGCTTTGGTAACTTAAGGGATAATGGCTTTGCTTGAGTTTGATTAAAGTTATTCACAATAATCAGTTTTTGGCTCGTTTTATTGGTCGTATCTTCCTCAAAGCGCTCAAAGCGCTCAAAGCGCACAAAGGCAAAAGTGCTGTCATCATAACCCGTTGCACTGCCATGAGTATCCATTGTGGCGGTTTGTGCGCTGCGGTTGGCGGCATCGAGCGAGTAATACTCTCCTAAGAGCGCAGGTACATTTTTACCTGTGCTTAGGTTCAGTAATTTTTGATAATAAGCCCGCAAAGTGACTTCCTTTAGGGTTGATTGTCCACCATCAAACTTGCCATTGTTCATCCAGCGCTGATGGGCGGGGACGCCAACATAGTCAAAAATACTGGTGCGTGATGCATGACCAAATCCTGGGTTGTCGATGGCGGCTTCTCCCACTTCTTGGCCAAAATACACTAACGTCGGTGAAGTACCTATTGTTGCCGACACTACCATAGCGGGTAGGGCATAGTGTGGATTAACGGCTTGGGTTGCCGTGGGCTTATTTGTGTGTAGCGCTGCTAAAAATGCTGCATTACCAATACGTTGCTCGTCGTGGTTTTCTAAAAAGTGCAGCATGTGAGATTCAATATCGTGCAATTTTTCCTGATCTGCCGCGATATTAGCTGTGCTGGTTTTACCCGCCATCACGGCTTTTAGGGTGTCGTAAAGATCGACCTTATCGTACAGATAATCCATTTTGCCAAGTTGGATATAATCTCGATACAGCTTGGGGTTATAGACCTCGGCCAAGATAAAGGCATCGGGATTTGTGTGTTTTATCTGGCTGTTGAGATAGCTCCAAAACTCCACTGGTACCATTTCGGCCATATCATAGCGAAAGCCATCGACCCCTTTCGCTAGCCAGTACTGCGCAATTTGATTGAATTTAATCCAAGAGCTTGGGAGCTCGGCTAAGTGTTGTTGCCAAAAAGCGTAATACTGCGCCTGCGTTAAAGTGGCGAAATTGGCTGGCAGGCGAGGGAAGTCATACGTGCCATCGGGGCGTACGCCGTAATTGATTTTGACTGTTTCGTACCAATCATTGGCATCAGGCTTGGCTAAGCGTGAGCCATTGCCAGTCCATTTTGCGGGAAATTCGTTGAATTTGCCTTCACTTAATGGGTGAGCTTCTCCGCCCAGCGGTTTAAGATTTGCGGGTAAGCTTGGCACTTCAAAGGCATGCGCTTTTCCCTTTTTCCTCTCGAAGCCATTATTAACATCAAATTTATCAACGACATAATAGAAGTTGTTGTTTTTGGCGTATTCCATGCCTGTATCATCATCTTCGCCAAAATCGCGCACGCCTTGGGGTTTACTCACGGATTGATAATGGCGCGCCACATGGTTTGGCACTATATCGATAATCACCTTTAAGCCGTGGTGATGGGTACGGGCAATGAGCGCTTCGAACTCGGCTAAACGGTTGGCGGGATTGACCGCCAGATCTGGGTTGACGTTGTAGTAATCTTTGACTGCGTAGGGTGAGCCCGCACGGCCTTTTACCACATCGGGATCATCTGCACTCACGCCAATCGCGCTGTAATCACCAATCAATGCATGGTGGGGAACGCCAGTGTACCACACATGGGTAACGCCTAGGTCCTTGATACTATTGAGTGCAATATCGTCGATATCATTAAACTTGCCGACGCCATTGTCGGCAATCGTGCCCCAAGGTTTGTTGGTTGGATTTTTATTGCCATAAAGGCGAGTAAAGATTTGATACACCACAGGTTTAAACGTCATAACCTCACTCTCAGACTTTGGCAGTAACTCATTATCAAGCGCCTGCGTCGATGTATTTGCATTGGGCGAGAAGCTAAAAAGCGAGGCAGTTAATAAAGAGGCACTGAATAGAGCGTTTAAACATAAGCTGAGTGATGACTGTCGGCGCTGCTGGGTTTTTGCCGCTTTGGTTATAAGTAAAGCCACTATGGGAAATTTAGCCTCTTCAGGGCACTGAGTCACTCGGGAATAGATAGGCGATAAAAAGCTCAAGACTGAATTCCTTTTAGGGTTGAGTTTTTGATTGGGTGAGTTGTTTGAGCCTGAGTTAAATCGCTAGCTGAGTAACTCATGTGATTAGAGGTCTGACGGCTAGGTAAGCCAGTATTTAGCTGCGGTCTTGCTTTAAACTCAAGTATAGTGACCCCTGCGTGGGGCAATGCTAGCGCTTGATTGAGTGAAACTGTGTTGCCACTGATGATATCTGTAGCGGCGCGGTTATCGCCAAGTACACTGGCAAAGCGGTTTACATCTAGCGTGACTGCTTTGTCATTTTTATTGTAAATCACCATGACTTTATCGGCTAAGGGCTGAGTACAGGCATTGTGTTGGGTTTGAGAATTGTGTTGAGTTAGTGACTTAAGTGCTTCGGCTTTCTGTTCAGCTGATAATGGATCATTTAATAAGCAGCGAAATTGCACATAGATGCCATCCTGCGGCACAAAGTGCAGTAAATCGCCCGATTGCAGCGCAGGGGATTGTTTACGGTAATTCAGTAGGGTACGGATAAATTGCTGCGCTTGTCGTTGAGGTTCACTCAGTCCTTGGCCGGTAAAGGCATTCGTGGCATTGTTGGCAAACCCGCCGGGAAAATCACTGCGTACAACGCCATCGTGACGGCCCTCGGTTGGGCTTGTCATCAACACTTCTGTACCGTAGAACAGCTGTGGAATGCGTTTGGCGGTCAGCACATAGGTGAGGGCCATCTTGTATAAGTCTATATTTTCTTTAACTAAACTGAAGATACGATTGGTGTCGTGATTGCCTTCAAATAGCACTAGCTTACTAGGTTCTGCATACACAACATCGTTGGCTAAAATCTCGTAAAGCTTGATAAAACCCGTATCCCAGCTTTCTGGCTCATTAAGGCTGGCAATCAATTTTTCATATAGCGGGAAGTCCATCAAACTGGGTAAATCTGAGGTATAGCCATCGGCATTGATTTTGCCCTTTTGCCAATAGGACACTGTGATGGGGTTTGCGGTCCATTCTTCGCCAACAATATTAAAATTTGGGTACTCAGCCATTACGGCCTTAGACCATTTAGCGAGAAACCCTTTGTCGGCGTAGGAGTAAGTATCTTCACGTATCCCCGAAAGTCCGGCGTACTCGACCCACCAAATGCTGTTTTGGATAAGATAGGTTGCCAGTTTTGGATTGCTTTGATTCAGATCTGGCATAGTGTCGGTAAACCAACCATCGACAAAATCGATTTGATCTTGCGTAGCCGCGTAGGGATCTTGCACTGTCGTGCGCCTATGGCTGGTGAAACGGGGGCTGGTAACGCTGGATGTGATAGCGCTGGATTTAGCATCGGCAGACTGAGTCAAATTAGGCTTGGATTTTTTATTCTTTAGCTGCGTTTTTGTGGCATCGTTCAGCCAGTCATGGCTAGGTAAATCGTTGAGCCACCAATGGTTAGAGCCGATATGATTCACCACAACATCTTTAATCACCCCTAGGCCAAGCTTGTTAGCCTTAGCGACTAAGGCTTTATAATCTTCGTTGCTGCCAAAGCGGGGATCGACGCGGTATAAATTGGTAATTGAGTAACCGTGGTATGAATACTGGGCTTGATTATTCTCAAGCAGCGGGTTGATCCATAACTGAGTCACGCCAAGTTTTGCCAGATATGCTAAGTGCTGGCTGATCCCTGCTATATCGCCGCCATGGCGAGCATCGGGATAGTTGAGATTACTGGGAGAGTTAGCTGCGACTTGCTCTAACATATCGGCTTGATTGTCATTACTCGTGTCGCCATTGGCGAATCGGTCCGGCGTGATAAGGTAAATCACATCCTTATTGCTAAATCCTTGGCGCTCACGGCTGCCCTTAGCACGCCCTTGCAACGTATAGGGCAGGCGATAAAGAGGCGTGTCGGCTTTTGAAGCCGAGTCAGTGTTGGAAATTATTAGCTCAAAGGTTTGCGGCGCAGCTTGGCTCAGATCTAAATTGATAAACAGATAGTGAGGGTTATCAGTGTGCTCAAGGCTTTTAAGTGTGATGCCTTTTCCTTGTATATCAACCTTAATCTGCTGCGGTAAGCTTGGAAGTTCGCGGCTATACAGCATCAGCTGTAACTCAGGATTCTGCATTCCCGCCCACCAAAAAGCGGGTTCAAGCTTAACGTCCGTCGATATATCTGGCTCAAAGGTGTTTGCATAGGCCGTATTAAATGAAGAGCAAACCAAGCATAAATAAAGCGCAATCATTAGGTTTTGACGGATCATAATGTAAGCCTTTTAAAGAGAAATAAGTAAAACGTGCTGGCATGATGAATGTTAGAAATGCTGAAATCTACATAAGCAAAAGCCTGCTTCTTAATTGAAGCAGGCTTTATTTGGGGTAGTTTATAAAGAGTAACTTAACCCTAGGAAGTACTGTCTACCGAAGTATTGGATTGTTCCTGTCTGATGTTCTTCACCAAAATAGGTTTTGTTCGGTTCATCAGTTAAGTTATTAATTTGGAATAAGAACTTAAGTCCATTTTCCAGAGCGTATGAAGCTTGATAATCCACAATCGTTTCGGCATCGAAGAAAGCAAGTTGTGATTCAACTGCCACTTGTTCTGAAACATAGCTGCTACGATATCTCATGCTGACGCGAGTATCGAAACCGTCCAGAGTATAGAACAAGGTGGTGTTGAGTACGCTTTCTGATAAACCTGGTAATGGAATGGTTAAGTTTGAACCACTTAAATCTGTGGTAAATTCCACTTCACTGTCTGAATACGAGTAGCTGCCAGTGAAGCCAAGACCGCTGAGTGGCGATGGTAGGAAATCAAAGACTTGGGTATAACCTAACTCAACACCACGAATGTAGCCGCCATTGTCGTTGTTGATCGCAGTTTGATATTGACCTTCATCTTTCACTACTGGGAATTCAACACCATTATCGATAATAGTATCGGGGACGATAAATCCATTACCTTCAAAATCAAATGGTTGGATTGTAAAGTTGTTGATAAAGGATTTAATATCTTTGTAGAACAAGGCTACGACAACCGCACCTTCAGAATCTTCAAAATAGTGCTCGTAAGATAAGTCGTATTGATCTGCATAAAACGGATCGAGTAGAGGACTGGTGTTACCCCAAGCATTGTATTTTTTGTATCCCGGTGTAGCAGAATCGTCATACCAAGATCCCATGCCTGACTTTAGCTTGTCGATTGGAGGACGTGACATCACAGAGGCTGCAGCAAAGCGCAGTTGATCATTTTCAGTGAGGTGGAAAGTTAAATTGAGTGACGGTAAATAATCGGTATAGGTTTTACCTATCTCGTTACGGATATAATCGGTACTGACCACGCCAAGTTCATCAGTAATCGCTTCACCTAGACCATAGCCAACTTGTTGTAGACCTTTACTGCTTTGATCTGTTTGAACAATACGCACGCCCACGTTACCCGTGACTTTCATATCGCCTAAGTCAAACTCGAGATTACCTTGGACATAGCCAGCTAATACATCTTCATTGACCGAACCGCTTTGGATCATGGTCCAGTTATTAGACCAATTTGCAGTTGGGGTGAAAGGGGATTGTCCTGTTGCCGCTAACTGCGCGTTAACCAGCTCAATGGCTTTGTTAAAATCAACGGAAAGGAAGTTAGGGTAACCAGATAATTCACCGCCAAAGTTGACGACATTTGTCATGTCAGTGTTCATTTGAAGCACGGGCTGGTTAGTTGGGTTTTTACCAAATTCAAAACCATAACCCGCTTGTGAACGTTGCGCATTAAACTCACGTTCTGAGTAGCGCAGACCAAAATCAACTGAAGTTAAGAAACCAGAATCTAATGCATAGTTAAAGTCTAACTTGTAGGCGACAAGATCATTTTGTTGATCGTATGGCCACATACCCACTTCTTTTAAACCCAAGGTCGCGGTATTGGTATAGTCGTTTGAAAAACTGACATCGGCTGGGCTTAAACCATGTAGTTGATAATTAATTGATTCGGCTGAGCGTACTTCATTACCTATATCATCATATAAAACTGCACGAGTGCCGCCGTTGACGAACTCACCATCGGCTTTTGAATAGCTCACATCACCTGCGACAGTTAATGCGCCGCCATTGTTCCACTCAATATTGACTGAGCCTGATGTCAGTTCTGAATATTTTGAGTCGTTATCATTGATAACAAAAACGGCAAAGTTATCAGTACCATCAGTTGATACCGTTCCGCCTGTCATAGAACCATTTTCGACAACCGCATCACTAATAGTACCGTTTTTTAATGACTTAACGCGAAAGCCTCGGGCAAAGTTTTCGGAAGTGAATTTTGAATGGAATAAATCACTTTTTATACTGAGATTGTCTGTTGGTTGCCAATGGATAGCCGCCATATAACCATCACGTGTATCATCACCGCCTTTTTGCTGTAACTCAAAACCTTCACTGATTGATTCGGCAGCACCGTCGCCATTGACATCTTTTTTATCGTCGTTGAAACGTAAACCAATGAATTGACTGGCAACATAAGGTTGGTACAAATGGGCATAGCCTAGCGCCACACCGAGTGTATCTTCAAGGAATTTGCCTTGATAGGCAAAGCTAAGACGGTTGCCATATTGATCGGCATCGGAAATCTCATCCGCTCTGTCATTAAAACTGCCGCGAGCATTGATATTAAATGATTGGTCTTTGTCGCTTTTTAAGGGATCTGCGGTTTTTAATTCTACCGTACCGGCGACGCCACCTTCAATCAGCGAGGCTTTTGGTGTTTTATAGACGGCGGCTTGACTAATTAATTCGGATGGATATTGGTCAAACTCAATCGCGCGTTTACCGCCCGTTGTCACTTGTTCGTGTCCATTAAGCGTTGCAAAGACGAAATCACCATCAAGACCTCGAATATTGAGGCCGCTTGCTTGTCCACCAGTGCGCACTGCAGTCACGCCTGGTAAGCGAGTCAGTGCATCAGCGATTGACTGATCGGGAAGGGCGCCAAGATCATCTGCTGAAATCGATTCAGAGACGGTATCTCCAAAGCGTTTATCATTTAGTGATTTGATGACACTGGTTCTAAAGCCTTTAACTTCAATAACCTCAATAGCAGCTTCTTTTGCTTTTGCTTCCTTATCTGTGGTCACTTCATCTGCCGCATAGGAGTGCATACTGGCACCTGCGGCGATGAGCGCTAAGGTTAGCAAACTGGGTTTAAATCGCATCATATCTCTCTTCCCCTTGGAGTCGCTTTATCGCTTTGTAGAGCGTTTTATCGTTATCACCGCGTTATGTTTGCGGCCTTTTTTTGGTATATGGGCGCTTAATTGACTGCATAAGTGCTGCGTTTATGACCAAATTGTTATGCAACGGTGAAGATACTACTCCCGAGTTTCTTAGCTGAACAACAGAGTGCATACGTATTCAATACCTAGCAGAGTTAAGAATAGACTGTGATAGAGGGTGAACTCAGGGAATAAAATGATTTTATTTTGCAATCAAGTGACTGTTAATAAAGAGTAAATTTCATTGTGATGTCATGTGACTATTGGCTGCATCTTCTGCATACGTATGCAGGTGTATTGAACCTTATTTCCCTCTTCACGTATGCTCGGTAACACAAAAGAAGCCGCGATGACTTTACTCTGCAGTAACAAAACGATAACTGTTTGCTTGAGTGTGTCAGGGAAAGTTCGCTGTAGAATAATGATAAAAGGGGCAACAATGAGTGAGTTAACGTGGTGGCGTGGTGCAGTGATTTACCAAATTTATCCGCGTAGCCTTTTAGATACTAATGGTGACGGCGTCGGGGATTTACGCGGCATTATCATAAAGCTGGATTACATTGCGAGTCTCAATGTCGATGCCATCTGGATTTCACCTTTCTTTAAATCTCCTATGGCAGATTTTGGCTACGACATCAGTGATTACCGCGAAGTTGACCCTCTTTTTGGCACTATGCATGATTTCGATGAATTGATTGAAAAAGCCCACGGTTTAGGTATTAAGGTCATTATTGATCAAGTATTAAGTCATACCTCGGACCAACATGCGTGGTTTATTGAGAGCCGCGAGAACCGTTCGAATCCCAAGGCGGATTGGTATGTGTGGGCCGATCCTAAGGAAGACGGTACAGCGCCTAACAACTGGCTCGCGATTTTTGGCGGTTGTGCTTGGGAGTGGGAACCGCGCAGACAGCAATACTATTTACATAACTTCCTGCGTAGTCAGCCCGATATTAATTTCCATCATCCCGAAGTGCGCCAAGCTGTGCTGGATAACGTTGAATTTTGGCTTAAAAAGGGGGTAGATGGCTTCCGCTTAGATGCCATTACCTTCTGTTATCACGATGAACTGCTCAGGGATAATCCGCCAAAGCCTAAGGATAAACGTCAGGGCCGTGGTTTCAGTGAAGATAACCCTTACGCTTATCAATACCATTACTACAATAATGACCGTCCGCAAACCATCGCTTTTATTGAAGATTTACGAAAGCTCATCAATCGCTATCCAGGAGCGGTGACCTTAGGCGAAGTCTCTGCCGAAGATTCTTTGGCTGTAATGGCTGCCTACACTAAGGGCGAAGATCGCCTGCATATGGCATACAGTTTTGAGTTGCTTACTGATGATTACAGCGCAAGTTATATTCGCCAAACCGTAGAGGCTTTGGAAGCGAGCATAGGTGATGGCTGGCCATGTTGGGCTATCGGCAATCATGATGTGCAGCGTGTAGCGAGTCGTTGGGGGCAAGGTAAGCTGAATTCAGACATGGTCAAAATGCTCAATGCCATGCTAAGTTCGCTGCGCGGCAGTATATGTAGTTATCAAGGTGAAGAACTCGGTCTAACCGAGGCGCCAATTGAATACCATGAGCTGCAAGATCCCTTTGGCAAAACATTTTGGCCTATGTTTAAGGGGCGTGATGGTTGCCGTACGCCAATGCCGTGGCAGCAAGGCGCTGACTTTATTGGCTTTAGTGATGTTTCTCCTTGGCTGCCAATTCCACCTGCGCACCAAGCGTTAGCTGTGGATGTACAAGAATCTGATGCTGATTCTATGCTCAATGGTTATCGACGTTTTCTGGCTTGGCGTAAGTTACACCCAGTGTTAGTTGAAGGTGATATTAAATTTGTTGATACAAAGGAGCCCATTTTGGCCTTTGTTCGCACCTTAGGCGATATAAAAGTGCTCGTGGGATTCAATTTAGGTGATACCGAGGTCGAGTTTGATTTCTCTGCATTTGAAATCAGTGAGTCGCTGACGGGACATGGCCTTAAAACCGCACAAATAGAACACAATCAGCTGAAGTTTTCGGCATTTACCAGCTTTTATGCAGTGTTAAAGTGAAAATGATTCATTTTTATTCGGTTGAAGTGTTATAGATACGGGATCCCAAGCCCACAGTTTGATATAAACCCGCCCACGGGCACCATGGGGAATGTAACCTTAATTAGTTCCTGATAATAAAAACATACAGAGAGAATAACTATGGCGTCATCAATTAATACCGGTAGCTACACGAGCAGCACTGGCGAAAATGGGTCGGGCAGTTATCGTTTTGCCTTGATCTCATTGACTTCACTGTTTTTTATGTGGGGTTTTATCACCTGCTTGAACGATATTCTGATCCCGCATCTTAAAGCGGTGTTTTCACTGAATTATACTCAAGCCATGTTGATCCAGTTTTGTTTCTTCGGTGCTTATTTTCTAGTCTCAATCCCTGCGGGTAACTTAGTGAAAAAGCTGGGTTATCAAAAGGGAATTGTTACTGGTCTCGTGATTGCAAGTATTGGTTGTGCGCTGTTTTATCCTGCGGCGGCCCTCGCTACTTACAACTTGTTCCTCGGTGCATTATTTGTTTTGGCATCCGGCATCACAATCCTGCAAGTGGCAGCTAATCCTTATGTCAATGCCTTAGGCAGTAGCGAAACTGCGTCGAGTCGTTTGAACTTAACGCAAGCGTTCAACGCCTTAGGCACAACGGTTGCACCGTTTTTTGGTGCTATGTTAATTCTTTCTGTTGCCAGTTCAGTATCAGGCGATTTAGCCCAAGCGAGCGCTGAAGCAGAAGTGGTTAAACTGCCATACCTGTTACTTTCTGGCGCCTTGGCAATTTTAGCGCTGATTTTTGCGAAGTTAGATTTACCTGTGATCCGTGAGCATGATGAAAGTGTTCAAGGTGAAGTTCAGACCCATCTAGGTAAAACCAGTGCCTTACAAAGCAAGCACTTAGTGCTCGGCGCTGTGGGTATTTTCGTGTATGTCGGCGCAGAAGTGTCTATCGGTAGCTTTTTAGTTAGCTTCTTAGGTGAAAGCCATATAGCGGGTATGCCAGAAGCCGAAGCCGCCCATTACATCGCCTATTATTGGGGCGGCGCTATGGTGGGACGTTTCATTGGCTCTGTGGTGATGCAAAAAGTACCAGCAGGCTCAGTGCTTGCATTTAATGCTTTTATGGCGGCGCTACTTGTGATTGCAGCGATGACAACCAGTGGCAGCATTGCCATGTGGGCAATCCTTGGGGTGGGGTTATTTAACTCGATTATGTTCCCAACGATCTTCAGCTTAGCACTTCGTGATTTAGGTCCACACACTTCACAGGGCAGTGGCATTCTGTGTTTGGCGATTGTGGGCGGCGCGATTTTGCCTTTATTCCAAGGCATGTTAGCGGATAATCTTGGCGTGCAACTCGCCTTTATTCTGCCCGTGATTTGTTATGGCTTTATCCTGTTCTACGGGGCTAAAGGCTCAAAAATGTAATGGGTTAAACTGACTGTGGCAAAAAAGCGATCTTAGGATCGCTTTTTTTTATGGCTTTAACCTTAACTCGGCGCCAGCGCGCTTGCGTATTAAGGCCTGACCTCCTATGATCCTCCGGTTTTATCATTCATGGTGACCTTTTAAATGTTGAATTCTCCGCTTTCTGCCAGCTCGAACGAATTAGTGATCAGTATCTTAACTATGGTGCTGAGCCAAGGAAAACCCTTAGATCGGGCCTATTCTCAGCATTTTTCTGGGTTGCAATTAGTACCCGCCGAGCAGGCGCGTATCGCATTAACGACGGGTGATATCCTACGTCGTTTAAATTTATATTGTTATCTGGCGGAAATTAGTCCAGATGAGATGGAGCGTTTTGGCTCTAAATTGCTTAATGCCTGGCATTTATTTCACGGGCTTGAACTGCCTAAAATGCAATATTCGCTGCAAGTTGATGAGGTGCGTTTAGCTGAGCGTATCGAGCAAGCGAAAACTAAGCCGGTGTTGTGGGACGGTTGCCCTGAGTGGCTCGATGTTATGGGCCGTGAGCAACTAGGTGAGTCTTGGGAAAAAGAGCGCGCCGCGTTAAGTACAGCGCCGAAACGTTTTTTACGCGCTAATAGCCTTAAGGTGACTCGTGATGAACTGGCCGCTAAGCTTGCCGCTGAGTTTGTGAGCACGCTCTGTGTTGATGGGGTCGATTCCGCCCTTGAAGTGACCTCCGATTCAGCCTTGTTCCGTACACAAAGCTTTAAAGATGGCTTATTCGAGCAGCAGGATGCGGGCTCTCAGCGCGTGGCGGCGGCGCTTGATGCTAAACCTGGCATGAAAGTGATCGACGCTTGCGCGGGTGCGGGTGGTAAAACTTTACACATAGCTGCGCAAATGCAGGGTAAAGGACGCTTGTTGGCCATGGATGTGGAGCAATGGAAACTCGACAAACTTAAGGAACGAGCGCGTCGTAATGGGGCACACAATGTCGAAACCCGTGTTATCGCCAGCAGTAAAACCATTAAACGCTTAAAGCTCAGTGCCGATAGAGTATTGCTTGATGTGCCTTGCTCTGGTTTGGGTGTATTAAAGCGTAATCCCGATGCAAAATGGCGTGATACCGTAGAGCGTTTACCCGTGTTAATGGAACTGCAAAAACACATTTTGAGCAGTTACAGCCGCATGGTCAAAGTCGGTGGCATAGTCGTCTATGCGACTTGCTCTATCTTTCCTTGCGAGAACCGCGGTCAAGTGGATGCGTTTTTAGCCGAGAACCCCAACTTTCGCCTGATTGAGGATGAAAGTATCAGCCCAGCCGATAGCGGCTTTGATGGCTTTTACCTTGCCAAACTTGAACGTATTCAAGAATAAAGCATTGCTTTTTAGACTAAAGTAAACCTTTTACCGCGTAGGTAAAGGGTTTACTTAATTAACATTAGTGCCTAGAATTTCTTATAAGTTATAAATATTTAACATTGTTAATCAGTATTTATATTGCAACTTTGCTCTTAAGGAAATTATGGCGTACGGCGTTAACCTTCCAGATCTGCTCGATCATGCAGACGTTAAACTCGCCCACAATGTCAGCATAGCTTGTTATAGCAGTATTCTTTCTATGCTGCTCAATGGCGCACCGCTACATGAAATCTTGCACGCCTTAGTCTTAAAAATCGAAGCTCAAAAAGTAGGAACCAGAGGGTCTGTGTTGCTGCTCAGTGCTGACGGTAAACGTCTGTTATTAGGTGCCGCCCCCAATTTACCCGACAGTTACAATCAAGCCATTAATGGTGTCGAAATTGGCCCCAATGTGGGTTCTTGTGGCACGGCAGCCTATTATGCGCAGCGTGTCATCGTTGAAGATATCGCTCAACATCCTTACTGGGTTAATTATAAAGAACTGCCATTACGTGCAGGTCTTAAATCTTGTTGGTCAGAACCTATCAAAGATACTCATGGTAAAGTGCTAGGCACATTTGCCATGTATTATGACACGATAAAATCCCCAACAGAGCAGGATTTAGAGCTCATTTCTGAGGCGGCAAGACTGGCGAGTTTAGCCATTGAACGCAGTCGTGCAATGGAATTTCAGCATTTAGCTGTGAAAATTTTTGACCGTTTACCCCTTGCTCTGGTTATTTCCAATTCTGACGATGCAGTTCTCTATGCTAATCCTGCTTTCAGACATATAGTTATCCCTCAAGATACTGATATCGCTAACTTTCATCCTAAGATTTTTTTAGCATCATCCCAATCTAATGAATTAGTGGGGTTATTTGAGCATTTAGCTCAGGACAGAATGTGGCAGGGTGAGTTGGTGGGTCTTAGGGGAAATGGCGAGGAGTTTTATCTTGACCTTATCGTCACGACCTTCCGAGAATCCAATGGTCAGCAACCCTGTTTTGCATGGCTATTTTCAGACATTAGTGAACGTAAGAAAGCGGCGCAGCTGATTAAGTATCAGGCCAATAATGACTCTCTTACCGGACTTGCTAACCGCAATGCGTTATTCAAGCAGATCCAAGCGTTAATTACCTCCGACAGTTTGACTCCCGGCTTTAGTTTTATGTTGATGGATTTAGATAACTTTAAGCAAGTTAACGACACCCATGGCCATGACAAAGGTGATGCACTGTTAGTGCAAGTGGTTAAACAGATCAGCGAGTGTGTCGATGACACTATGGTGTTTGCACGCTTAGGAGGGGATGAGTTTGCCTTGCTATTACCTGGGGTTGTTAACCAGAAAGAATTGGCACAAATTGCAGATACAATTAACAAAAATGTGGCAAAACATTATGTGCTAGCCGATGGAAAAGGCGTTTATAGCTCGGTAAGTATAGGGATTGCCCGTTTTCCTGAAGATGCCCTCGATCTTGAACAGTTGTTAAATTGTGCCGATCAGGCCATGTATATTTCTAAGGCAAATGGTCGCAATCGATATCATTTTTTTACTGAACAAATGCAGCTAAATGCCGAGCGTGTTGCTAGCCTTCATAATCAGCTTAAGCAGGCATTAGATCAGCATACCTTCGAGCTTTATTACCAACCCATAGTCAATGCGACCACAGGCTTGATTGTCCGTGCTGAAGTGCTGCTGCGCTGGCAGCATGAGGGAACGTTTATTCCACCCGATGAATTTATTCCCATCGCTGAGAATAGTGGTTTAATCGTTGATATTGGTCGAGATGTTCGCCTTGGTGCTATGCAGACTATTTTAGAAATGCAGGAACGAAATTGGCCCATTAATTTATCGGTGAATGTCTCGACTTTTGAGTTTTGGTCCCATGAACTACAAGATGCCTTTGTGGAATCCTTTGCTGCGATTACCGAGCAACTTGAGGTGACAGATTTCCCTTATGACAGATTAACCCTTGAGATCACTGAATCTTTATTGATGAAGCAGCATACGTATCTTATTGATGTACTTAATGGTTTGCGAGTTAAAGGGATTAAAATCTCCTTAGATGATTTTGGGACGGGTTACTCATCTCTATCTTATTTAGCTAATTTTCCTATCGATCAAATTAAAATCGATAAGAGCTTTATCGACAGATTAGATGAAGGCAAACGTCACGAAGCGTTGGTGGAGGCCATAGTGCGTTTAAGCCATGCGTTAGATTTAACTGTGACGGCAGAAGGGGTAGAAACTGAGTCCCAGCTTAAATTTGTAATGGCGAATCATATTCAAGAAATTCAAGGATATTTATTTTATAAGCCTATGCCCAAAGCTGCATTCTTTGCCCTGTTGGCAAAGCAAGCTGAGCTGCATAAGGGTTTTGACGTTTGACCTAGATGTTTGACCTAGATGTGAGGGCGGCTTAATCAGTGACAGTCTGATTTTGATATTGGGTTTAGATGTAAGGTAATAATTCAAGTTTTAGATATAAAACATTGAAAAATAATAAATAAAAAGAGCGCCGAGGCGCTCTTTTTATTACTGAAAACAGGTGCTGCACTGAGTCTCTGAGTTTACATTGAGTCAGGTGGCGAGCGCTAAGATTTAGCGGTTATCTGGCTGTTAATCACTAGACTCAAGTATTCAGTAAAGTCATGACCGTGATTTTGCAGCATTTTGGGGAACATAGAAATCGGCGTAGAACCTGGGAAGGTATTGATTTCATTTAGTAAAATTTCATTATCCGCGGTTAAGAAAAAGTCGATGCGCGACAGGTGACGCAATTTCATACCTTTAAATGCTTTGATTGCATAGGCGCGGATTTGTTCACTGATCTCAGCTGACACATTCTGTGCCACCACATCGGTGCGTGCTTTACTGTTTTTGGCGTATTTCTCATCGAAGGTGTAGAAGGTGTTGGTATCACAGATGATTTCACCTGGTACTGTCGCCACCACTTCACCGTTGTACTCGTATACTGCGACTTCTAATTCACGGGCTTTAATGGTTTTTTCAACGATAACATAGGGCGCATAGCCGAAAGCATCTTTAAGCACGCCAGCGACTTTATCGCTGTCATCGACTTTATAACAACCAACAGAGGAACCCTGTGAGGCCGCTTTGACGAAGATGGATCCCCATAGTGCTAATGCGGCTTGGGTTTGCTCTATTGCTGCATCATCGAATTGGTTTAGAAAAATATACGGAGTATTCGGAATACCTAAGGCCGAGAACCACATTTTAGCGGTGATCTTATTAAAGCAGTTACTGCTAGCCTCGGACTCACAGCCAAAATAGGGCAGTTGGATTAGGTTAAAATAGGATTGAATGTCACCTGTTTCGCCGGGATAGCCATGAATGCAGGGAATGACGTAATCGACCGGCCATGGGGCTTTGCTCTCATCGCGGAAGCGAATTTCACGGCTATTGGTCAGTTCACAATCATCACCCGCAGCGGTGCGGTATTGACCAAATTTATCCAGTTCGACTCGCAAGACGGAAAACTGCTCGGATTTTGCCAGTGAGGTTTCAAAATAGTTGGCCGACATGAGTGAAATATCGTGTTCGGCACTTCCGCCGCCGCACAGCAAAAGCAGGTTGATCTTAGACATTGTGGGTGATTCCTCAAAGTGAGCAAAATCGGATGACATCGGCCTGTGGCAATACGAATATCATCCTATAGTACAGCCGCTGTCATCTTAGTTTTCTTGCCCCTATGAGTGCAAGGTTTTGCTGACTGATGGCTATTAAGTGGTGAATTTTAACGCATTACATCGCATTGCAAATATGGGGTTGTGCCTTTGTCGGGTTTATTTTGATTTTTGTGGCGTGAGATGGCAATGTCGTTGGACTATTGCTTCGTCACCGTCATCTAAACTGTGCAACCCAGTACGAGTGACATTGACTTTAGGCAGATTACAACATGGTATCTCATGGTGAATAAAAACATTCGGTTAGCCCGCTTACAGGATACAGATAGTGTGCAGGTATTACTTGAGCAACTCGGTTATTCTTTGTCCCATGCCGCTTTAGCCCAGACGTTAAGCCAATATCAGCATGATTCTCTGCGCCGCAGTGATGAATTACTGGTGTATGAGCAACATAATGCGCAGGGTGACCTGCAAGTTGTCGCTGTGATGGCCTTAATGTTCTTTGATTATTTCCCCGCCTTGAGTCGTATCTGTCGTATAACCGCAATTGTGGTGGATGCCGACATGCGGGGTCAGGGCGTTGGCTCTCAGTTGATTGCCTTTGCGAAAAAGAGGGGAAAGCAAGAGAATTGCCAGTTACTCGAACTCACTACATCGATGCAGCGCATTGCCACACAGCAATACTATGAAAGTATAGGGTTTACCAAAACATCTTTTCGCTACAGCTTAGTTTTGAGCGAACCAAACGGCTAATTCTTGGCTCGAGCGAGCATAATCAGATCCGTTGTCCTTGTGCCTTCGGGTACCGGAAAAACGTTGCGGGTGACATTGATAATTTCAAATTGATTTTAGCAACTGATATTGCCTGGCCCACCACCGATATTCAGTCATGCGAATTTGTACATTAATACCAAAGCTCAGAG
This sequence comes from Shewanella sp. SM55, assembly GCF_025654025.1. Lineage (NCBI taxonomy): Bacteria > Pseudomonadati > Pseudomonadota > Gammaproteobacteria > Alteromonadales > Shewanellaceae > Shewanella > Shewanella sp. SM55. The sequence goes on from NZ_JAKKRS010000006.1 coordinate 146,161, forward strand.
TAAATAGTTCAGATCAAAACAGATGTTTAGCCCTAAGTTATAGGCATGATTTTTATGTAAATTCACCATTAACTCGACATCCATTAGTTGCGCTAAGGTCACTGGTCTCGCTTCCCAGCGCGGTGCGTGGCCAGCATCATTACAGTGTGCTAGGTATAAACGTCGCGTACTTTGATGTATGCCAAAATACGTCATATTACAACGCTGGCTAATCGTTAAATAGGGCTCAAAGTCGAGTGCATATACCTGCATGTCTTTAAATTCTGACCACTGGATATAGCGGGTTTTTTCATAATAACGCTTAGGTAAAGCGGCACCTGGTGCTATGGCGTCAAACAAGGCAATAACGGCTTGTAGATCCTTAAGTGTAATAATGTCCTTTTTAATCAATGTTTAAATCCTTAGTTTCATGGTTAGAGTAAATCTAAAAGCCATATCTTAAAATGTAGTTCCTAAAGTGTTCCCCATTGACCACAAAGCTTCATTTACCCCCAAAGGCGGTCGGCAAGACCCGATGCGCGTTGGGTTGCTTGGCTACTGGCCCGCTCGAATACGTGCTGGGTGCCTAAGCAGGTAAAGTGGACTTTAGCGCGGGTGATGGCGGTGTAGACCAACTCTTTGGTCAGCAGTTGCCATTGGGCTAGGCTGGGGCTCGGCGGCAATACTAAGGCCACACGGCTAAATTCGCTGCCTTGGCTTTTGTGTACTGTCATGGCATAACAGGTTTCATGGCTGGGCAAACGGGCTGGCAAGACTTTTAATAGGCTGCCATCGGCCTTGATAAAGTGCGCCATTAAACGTTCGGGTTTATCTTCATCCTGCAAAATCAATCCGATATCACCGTTAAACAGGCCTAAGTTATAGTCATTGCTTTGGATGATAATGGGCCGACCCAGATAAAACTCCTGTAGCGGTTTAATCAGCTTGGCATTGGCCAGTGCTTGAGTCACATACTGATTAATGCCTTCAACCCCATAATCGCCCGAGCGCATAGCACATAGAATACGGTACTGGTTAAAGCGTTCAATGATGTCAGCTGTGCTTGGACGCTTGCTTAAATCACTATTACTCGTATCGCTATTCAAGGCGCTGAGATAAGTGCCATATTGCTGGCAGGCTTGCTCCAGCAGTAAATTGAGTCCCACATTATTAGCAGGCTCGCTTACTTTGGCTTGGGTTTGGCTTACGATCATACTGTGTTCTAACCAGCTCAATTCTGCAGGTCCCTGTTGCCATACCTGCAAAATGCCTTGAAGATCTGCGCGATTGACGGCACTGGCGAGCAGTCCAATCCCTGCATCGCCTTTAAATCTGTGGCTGTGCATTAGCATACATAAGCTATCGCCAAGTTTAGGGGCGTCGCTGATATAGGGCGTTAACTCAAAACCCGTTAAAGCACTCAGACGCTGGGCTTGTTCTTTGGAATAGCGCATTTGCCACAGAGCAGGGCTGTTTGACGCTATGTTGTTCTGAGCAAAGTTATTGGGATCTACTGGTATTTTAAGTCCCGCACAAATATCGGCGAGCACAGCGCCAGCCTCAACCGAGGCGAGTTGGTCTTGATCGCCGAGTAAAATCAAACTGGCGTGCTCAGGCAGTGCGCTGAGCAGTTTGTACATCATGGGCAAATCGACCATAGAGGCTTCGTCGACGATTAATAAGTCGAGCCTAAGCGGATTACCTTGATGGTGGCGAAAGTGCGGCGAATTTGGGATCACCCCAAGCAGCCTGTGTAAGGTTGATGCCTCCTCTGGAATACGTCCCAGAGCCGTTAAAAAGTCTTGGCTATTTCTATTGAGAGCTCCAACATCAGCATGGGCGCTGAGTTCCTTCGCCAGACGCGCTTTTGAGGCTTTGATTGATTCGCTTAAGCGAGCCGCAGCTTTTCCCGTTGGCGCGACTAAACGGATTTCCTGCTGTGATTCCATTTGTAGCAATAACAAAAGCTTAGTCACAGTAGTGGTTTTGCCCGTCCCTGGGCCGCCAGTGATCACCGACAGTTTTTTACCCAGCGCTGTGGCCGTGGCGACCTTTTGCCAATCAATGGGTGCTGTGTCTTCACTGTTAGTTAGTACATTGGTAGTGAGTGCATGGGGCGCGAGCACATTGGCAGGGAACAGTTGATCTAGCAGTGACCTCAACTTAGCAGTTTGAGTTTGCTCTTGGTGGCTTGCTTCTTCAGATAAGTGCTTAGATACGCTTCCGGACAAGCGAATTAAAGCAGCGGCCACTGAGGTTTCAAATTGATGATAACGTTGTAAATAGAGTCTGCCATTATCAAAAATAAGCGGTTTGTTACTGCCCGCTTGGCCGACGGCATCAAAGGTTTGTAAGGTCTCAGTGAGTGCTTCGAGGCTTAAGGTGATTTTACAATGGCTATTTTGTTCGGCCATGGGATTAAGTGGCACAATATGGGCGAGCACTAGACAGCTGTGCTGTGAAGATAATTGCTGGCTTAATAGCGCACACAGCAAAATAAACAAGGGATGTTGGCTGTCGCTTGGATGTAAGAGACTCATTTCGAGTGCGAAATGCCGATCGAGCGGTGTGAGCAGTCGTTCTTGCTCCCACTGTTTTAACAGCTCTGGCAGCGGCGCTGTAAGCTGAATTGCGCCATGATCTATCCATTTCGCTGCTGTGAGTGAATGTGCATTTAGCCCTTGGGTTGAGCGCATCATGCCGTGACTCCTGTATCTATTGCACGAGCCAATCTGCTGTGAAATAAATTGTCATTAAAAAGTGAATCTAGCGCGAGAATAAGTGCCTTCGGCGGTTTGTCGTAATAAATACCATAGCCGGGATATTGAGCCGACATTCCCCGTAAGAACAAGTAATAACAACCGCCTATGTGGCTGTCGTAGTCATAACTTGGCAGGCGTAAACTCAAATACCTGTGTAGCGCCAATGAATAGAGAATGTACTGCAAATCGTACCTGTGATCGGTTATTGCGCTTTGCAGCGCGCTCTGATGATAGGCATTGATGTTGTCGCCTAAATGATTCGACTTATAGTCGGCGATATAATATTGACCTTGGTATTCAAAGGTTAAATCGATAAAGCCTTTGAGCATGCCCTTGAGATCATCAAACTTAAGTGTCGACTCATAGCCAAACTGCTGCAGTAGCGCATTGAGCTCAGTATCTTTAAGTTCGCTTAAGGGTAAATAAAACTCCATTTCGACTAAGGTATTCTGCGGCGATAACTTGGCTAAGCACAGATCTGGATGAGCAGGTTTGACGGCGCTTACATGCCCCGTGACTTGCGACTCTAAGGCGTGCGGTATCGCGCAGAGCGGTGTATGCAGCACATCCAAATACCAAGTATGTAATACTGTTTGCCACTCGGGCGCGATACCATATTGCAGCATGGCTTTAGGCAATTGCAGCGGTAAGTCGATTTCTGCCTGCGTAAAATCAATCTCTTCTAACACTAAATGCATAAAGCTACCGGCATTGGCGCCGCGCTCAAAGTTAAAGCGATTGAGCATGTCATCCTGCAGATCATGACTTGCCTCATCAGGAATAGAGAGTGTTTGCGCAGCCGTATATTCAAGCGTACCTAATATTTCATCGTCGGCACCCGGAGCGGCTTTACCATGGCTGGTATTTTTAACGAGACCTGAATAACTGCCGACTCGCCACGGCGTGCTGTATTGGCGGGTTAAGGTTTTCGCGCTCAGTATTTGTGCTAAGTCTTGGCTTGAGGGCAATGGCCGCTCGTCTATGTCATCGGGCACCTTATCAAGACTTATGGCTTCCACATCTTGGGCGAGCTGCTGCGCAGCATTGCAGATACGGGCAAAGTCACATTCTGAGTCGCCTATGCCCAATAGATAGCCGATAGCGGTTTCATGTAGCTGACTTTTAAGACCATTTTTAAGCTGACGACTGTGGTTGGCGATATACAAGTAACACAAATACACAGGGCGAGTGAGCGCCACATACAAAAGGCGCAAGTCTTCGGCCAAGGTTTCTTGTTTTGCGCGCTCCCAACCCTCATCCGTGCCTTCGATATCCCATACTAGCTCTTGCTCACCTGCATCGTTAGTTCTGTGGTACAGCATAGGCGTAGGGCGGCGGCGATTGTCGCGGGCTAGGCTGACAAAGGGCACAAAACATACGGGATACTCAAGACCCTTACTCTTATGGATAGTGACGATCTGCACCAGATTCTGCTCGCTTTCAAGGCGCAGCTGCTGTTCATCGGTGCCTGTGTTATCAATCAGTTGCTGTTCATACCAATTGAGCAGGGCACTCATACCATCAAGTTCGGTGGCCTTTTGTTGTAATAGCTCGGCAAGGTGGCGAAAATCCGTCAGGCGACGCTCACCGTTTGTGGCATCTTGCTCTTGAGCATCTACCTCTACACTGGCGGTGTGCAGTAAACGGTCAATCAGTTTAGTGCTATTGGCAAGGCTGAGTAGCGCGGGCATGATGCCGCGTTTTTGCCACACTTGGTGCAAGTTAAAAAATTGCTCTAATAACAGCTGTCTGTGTTCTTCATCTTGGTTAAAGGCATGAATTTGCTCGGCGCTGTAGCCCAATAATGCCGTGGCTAGGGCGCTGCGCAGTGCCCGTTCATCTTTTGGGTTCGCTAGAGAGCGCAAAATTAACGCCATTTCCCGCGCTTCAAGGGTATCGAACACACTGTCGCGACTTAAAAATACTGCGCCTATGTGGCGTTTACTCAAGGCGGTTTTCATTACCGCCGCCTCGTTGCGATCCCGCACTAGGATAGCGATGTCTTTAGCGATCAAAGGCCCTTTCGGGCCGTGGCATTCGCCATTGGCTGCATCTGTCAGTAAACGGGTAATTTGTGCCGCCGCGTCTTCGGCGAGCAAGTGTCTTGCCGTGGTTTTGTTGAGGCCGTTTTCTGCGCTTTCACTTAAGAGTCTTAATCTTAAGGCGGCGGGGTTTGCGGTTTTTTCAGTGAGGATTTTCCCTTTAGCACTGCTGGGCGTTTTCACGCTATCAAAGGGGATCGATTGATTGATAAAAGGATCGTGATGCTGGCTAAACAGATGGTTGACCCCAGCAACCATGTTTGCGCTTGAGCGGTAGTTGGTATCCAGATGATAGTGGGCCTGCGTATGATGACGGGCCTCAATATAGGTATGGATATCGGCGCCGCGAAAGGCATAAATGGCTTGCTTAGGATCGCCAATCATCAACAGGCTGAGCTTATTTTCTGTACCGTTTTTGCCTTGCTGCTCAAACGAGTAGCGGTCTTGGTAGATGCCAGAGAAGATCGCAAATTGCAGCGGATCGGTATCTTGGAATTCATCAATAAGCGCGACGGGGAAACGTGTTGCCACGGCTTTGGGCAAGGTTTCGTTATTGGCGTTTAACGCGCTCGCTAATGTCGTGAGTAAGTCATCTGGGGTCAGCACATTTTTTTGTTGTTTTTGCTGGGCAAATCGCTCGCTTATGCCGAGTTTCGCGCTATATAAAAATGCCGGTGTAATGGCGGCAATCAATGTGGCGAGTTGCTCCATATGATCCATCAGCGGTGCTTCGCTCACACTTGGGAGCACGCCGCCCTTGTTGAGTTTTAACTCAGACAGCGATAAGGCTTCTAATTCTTTCAGTGGCGGCAACCCATGACCGAAGGCGAGCCAGTTATCTAGTGCATCGAACATGGCGGCGAGCTTGGGGTACTTATCCGTTGCTTTGCCAAAGCGGGTGCCGTTGAGTGGCAAACTGTGTAGCAATGCCAATAAGCCATCGCGTCCCCTTGGCCAAGCTAATTTAAAGCGCTCTAAACTTTGGCGTAGTGACAGGGCTAAGGCATCAAACTTAAGCGCGGGTTTCAGAGGCTTTGCTTGACTGGCGCCAAGGAGCGGTCGCAACTGTTTGACTAAACCATCGGGCTCGCCAAATTCCTTGGCAATGATTTGCGCTAAGTAATCGGGCAGCGGATAACAGGCCTCACGCCAAAAATCCCGCACGGCATGGTGCAAAAATTCGCTGTCGTCCAAGGTAAAGTCCGATTCGAACAGTAAGGAAGACTCAAAGGCGAGATCCGATAAAATTCGCTGACAGAAACCGTGAATGGTAAAAATCGCCGCTTCATCGAGGGATTTAAGGGCGAGATCGAACCGCCGCAGGGCAATGGCGCGTTCATTCTCTGGGGTGTTGTCATACAACGCCTGTACAAAGGGATCGGCAATCGTTAGCCCTAAGAAGCACTTAAAGGCGACTTGAATACGCCGGCGAATACGATCCCTTAGCTCTTCGGTGGCCGCATTGGTGAAGGTGACCACGAGAATTTGTTCGCAGGTGAGCGGTGCAAGAATGCCATCACCAAGCAATAAGCGTAAATAAAGACCTGAAATCGTGTAGGTTTTACCTGTGCCTGCGCTGGCCTCAATAAGACGACTACCGCCAAAGGGCAGAGTGAGAGGATCAAGCGCTTGTGGTGCTGAATGTAAGGCTTGCGTGTTCAACGGCATGTGTTCACTCATGCTTGCTCTCCCTGTGCGCTATTGCGGTTCAAATGTGGTGCGAGAGCTTGTGTGTCAGTCGCGTGTTCATTAGCAGGGCCTTGGCTCATGCCATCGTTGAGCGCAAATTCCTCAAGCTGAGCCAGCGTGTCTTTGAGATATAAACTCACCATAGGGCGATAGATACGCTCGGCTAATGCGCCAAAGCTATCCTCAGAGAAATCCCGCGGGAAACTGAATAATCGCTGGTAATGGGGTTCATTTCCTTCTCCAAAAGCAGCTTCACCCAATTGACTCTGCTCATCTAACCATTCGGGTAACGCTTGCTGCAAACGCTCATCGTGCTCACCCTCGCAGCTGACGTAGGCCAGTGACGTGCGCGGCATAAAACACAGTGGGTGTTGTTGGCCTTGATAAAACAGCACCAGCAAATCGGCCAGTAACGCATGGGCGCGTTCAGCAGTGATTGGCGCTAGGGCGTGGAAATGCCCCATGTCGAGTAGATAGCTTGCATGTGTGTGGCCCATTGCCATTAAACACAGGTGGCGAAGGTATAACCTCAGCACATCGCGACCGTGGGCGCTACCGGGACGGTAATTGACTAACCCCTTAGGGCTGATGTCATCGATACGACCTTGCAGTAACACTTGCTGGGATTTACCCGCCGTGATGGGCAAGTCAAACACGAGTTTAATATCGGCGTGACTGCTGGCTTGTTCTCCCTTGAGGAACAAGGTTCTGCCAATCAAAGGTTTAATATCATGCTGATATTGGCGCAGTAGCAAATCATCGAAGGGCTGCATGGGCAAAGTGCCACTGGCTTTGAGGCGTTTAATCAGCTCGATATCGGGCTCAGTTAGGCCTTGGCCTATGGCATCATCGAGTAACTTGGCCTGTAACATATAGCGCTCTAGGGCATTCAAGCTAAAGGGCTCGTCATTATCATCGGCCTGAATATTAAGGCTGAGATCGACTTTAAGCGTTCGGTTGAAGAAGTACTGCGCCGGATTTCGAAAGAAACGGATCAGGGCAGACACATCCACTTGCTTGCTTTGCTGTTGTTCGTGCACAGAAGCTGGCTGTGCCTCTGTATCTGGCACTGAGTCTTGTTCATCCGCTTCGAGCATGATGCGAGTTTGCGCGCCGATAAAGCGGCCCGCATGTGTGCCCGCAGCGCCCGCATTGGGCGGACACCATTGCAGGCTGTAACTTTGGCCTATGCCCGCCGAGCCATCTTTGTCATCACTTTTTACTGTGGCTTGATACAACTTGGGATCAAAGGGTTGCAGCGGCTGGTGGCTGACAATTGCGTTATAGAGGGCTTTTTCGGCATCCTCTGGGTCTATGGGGCTTGAAGCGTTTTGCGATTGAGCCAATAGCGTTTCAGGCAGATAGCACAGCTGACAATATTCAATCAGTTCAGAGACGAGCATAGAGGCGATACGCTCAGAGTTATCCCGTTCGCTGCGTCCGATGTAGCTGATATACAGTTGCTCCCGCGCCGACAATAAGGCTTCTAAAAACAAATATCTGTCATCGAGGCGGCGGGAGCGATCGCCTTTACGGGCACCAAAGTGTGCCATTAAATCAAAGCCAACGGGATGTTGAACCCTAGGATAAACCCCATCATTCATGCCGAGTAAACACACGACCTTAAAGGGGATCGATCGCATCGGCATTAAGGTACAAAAGTTCACGCTTCCCGCAAGATAACGCTGGCCGACCCGAGATTCGGTTAAGCGTTGATTAAACCACTGCTGCAGTACTTCAATACTGAGGCTCAGTCCGCTTATACGCTCTTGGGTTAGCGCCTCTAGCGGGTTTGTCTCTAACGTTTTTGTATCCACGGGCTTACCCGCCGATAGTAACTCTTGCTCTAGGGCGGCGATGGCATCGCGGATTTCCTGCAATTGTTCGCGCTCGTCTTCATCGGTGTCGTAGAAGGCATCTAGTAGCTCAGTTAATTCCGCTAAACGCAGGGCGCCCACTTGCGGCAGGGCGAGTATTTGCGCCGTTTCATCGAGCACTTCAATAAAATTGAGTAGCTTACCTAACGCCTGCGCCGATTGGCCTTCGATGCCAGTGACGACAAGATGGTCTTGGTAGAGCGGCGCATCGTCACTCAAGGCGTAACCTAAAATCAGCCTTTTAATACCAAAGGCCCAGGAGTTTTGCTCAAACGCCGGCACACCTTGCTTAAGGCGGCTTTGTTCATCGCGGCCCCAGCGCACGCCCGCTTCATCTAACCAGCGGCGGATCAGTTGCAATTCATCGTCATCGAGCTGGAAACGGCGCAAAATGGCGGGCACTTCGAGTATGCTCAAAATGTCGGTCAGACCAAAACGACTCTGATTAATCCCGAGTAAATTTAAAAAGCTATTGATGAGCGGTGATTCCTGCGCTGCGCCGCGGTCGGCAATGGCGTAGGGAACGTAATGCAGGCCTTGCTTCGCCGGGAAGACAGCATCGATGTAGGGCGCGTAGGCGGCGACATCGGGCATCATCACCACTATGTCTTTAGGCGTCAGGTCGATATCATTGCTGAGTAACTCAAGCAAGTGATCGTGCAGGGTTTCGATTTCCCGCAGTGGGCTGTGACAACTCTTGACTCGAATGGATTCATCGTCGCGCTTAAGCAGGCGTCTGTTCTCGACATTCTGATACAGCTCGGCATCAGGCCCTAGCACTCTGTCTAAGGTTTGCATCTCTAAAATATCGTATTGCACCCCGTGGAGCATGCTGGCGTGACTGTGCGGCGAGTTGGGATCGTCACAGGGCTCACAATACACATCATCGCCAAAGTCGCAGTGTTCGGCGGGGAGCTCAAGCAGCATATCGAGTAATTCACGGCCCATCTTGCCGTTATTGGCAAGCAGCGGGTTACCCACTTCGAGTTTATCTTCCCACAGTTCGGCTAATTGGCGTTTACCCGCATATTGCACCGCCATGCGGGCACGATTACGGGGATCAACAATGTCGCCCCAATAGTGCTGACACGGGCTTAAACCCAGCACTATCACATCGATACGACTTGCTAGATGGTAAAGCACTTCAAGGGTTTGCGGCGCCATCGAGGAAATGCCAAACACAAATAAGCGTTGTGGCAATTTGGCGAGTGACGTGTCGGGATGATTCAGCGCTGCAATTAAGTCACTGTGCAGGTTGGCCCTGTGGTAATGGCTTTGATTAAGCTCATCACGGTTAAAGGCAATGAGCGCGCGCCATAAAATGGGTTGCCAGCGTTGGTCTTCATTCAGCGGCTTGGTGAGTGAGTCGGGATGCTCGTTTTGCTCCCACGCTAAAATCCAATCGGGGCGATACACTAAGTATTGGTCGAAGATATCGGCAATGCGGCCACAGAGTTGGTACAGCTTAATGTCGTCAGCCGTCATATCACGGGTGTTGTGCTGTTCATTCGTGTCGGCGGCATTTGTGCTGGATTGCTGATGACTTAGATAGTGTCGTAATGGCCCAAAGGCGTCATCTTGCAACATGCGCGGTAAGAGTTGCATCAGCTTCCAGGTCATCGCTGCCTTAGTGAAGGCGTTGTCCTTGGGCACATCGGGCAATAAGTCATGGCACAACTGCCAGGTAAAGCTCGATGGCAGCGGGAATTCCAATGCGGCAGCAATTCCATTTTGTTTGGCGATTTCGAGGCGTAGCCAAGTCGACATGCCGGGACTCTGCACCAGAATATGCTCGTTACTCAGTAGACGTGCAAAAGCAAGGGGTTGGGTCAGGTAAGCGGCTAAATGGGCGCAGAGCACTTCCATCTGATTGGACTGGATTAACTTTAGCATGTGCAACTCGGCATGGTGACAATAAAACAATTCTATGTGTTTGATTTATAAGATTCAACACTATTGCTGCTTCTGTGGAATTAACCCGCAATTTTAGGTGTTTATTGCTGCTTGCTCTGATGAGGTATCGTCAGTTACAGCTCAGTTGACGAATGCTAGGCTAGATTGAACTTATCTTTCACTTTGGCTCTGAGCAATAACCAGTTGAGTTGCTTCGCCGCCGCTTTAAATGCGGTTAAATGCGCTTGATAGTCTTTAGCCGGTAAATCTTGGTACTTCAGCGCTACATAACTTTGGGTCAAGGTTTGGAACAGCGTGCAAAGCTTTGGTGCACTGTGTTGGTATTGCTCAATAATCTGCTGCGCAAATTGATTTGGTCCATCACTGTCTTTGCGCTTAATGCCGTGGTGTGCAAGACGATTACAGATCTGTTGATAACGAGTGCTAATAGGATCGCCTTGAACTCTAAAATGTAATAAGCCCGCACTGTAGGCGATATAGAGCACGATAAGGCTGATACAGAGCCCCATAAAGACCGCGATTTTAGTGTGAGTCACATCGCCTAAAATGTCACTGAGCACTTGATTCTGTTTCTCTTGGTTAAAACCCAGTACCCACACGCTCCAGTAATAATCTATGCTGGCAAAACGTTGTCTTAACTCATTGAGCCAAGGCATGGATTTAAATCGTAAGCTACTAAAAGGGCTTTCCTGCAGGTAACTCTGCTCGGGATCAAACTGGGCGTCGAATCCTTGCTCGATACGATTGGGCGCCACCATAGCGGTGGGGTCGAAACGCACCCAACCTTCATCTTCAAGCCAGACTTCTGCCCATGCGTGGGCCATATATTGATACACACTGTAGTAACCCGCTTGCGGATTAAATTCACCGCCCTGATAGCCTGTGACCATACGCGCGGGTAAGCCTGTGGCCCGCGCCATAAAAATGAAGGCTGCGGCATAGTGCACGCAAAAACCGGCTTTGTTTTCAAATAAGAAATCATCCACTTGCTGCGGCCCAAGGGGAGGCGGCGTGAGAGTGTAGAAAAAAGGCTCACTATTAAAGTGGCCCATCATGGCCCATAGTCGTGGCTTAGGCGCGGGATACTGAGTCTTAAACTGCTCAGCTAACGTTAAAGTGCGTGGATTACTTTGGCTCGGTAGTTCGAGGTTAATCTGCCTTTGCCGCGCAGATAGCCTGAGATCCATCTTAGCCTTAGGCCAAGACTCTACTTGATAACTCATTCGCTGATCGATATTGCGCAGCGCCAACAGCCGATAGTCGGGCATATTGACCACGTTATCATCTTGGCTATAGGCCACATCGAGACCAAATAACCACGGCTGGTGGCTCGGCTCAGCAATCACTTGGTAACGAATACTCAGCTTGTTGTTTTGCTCACCTTGTTTTGCAGCATCTTGACCTTCACTGCCTATCAATGCTGGGCTGGGCCGTGAGGGCGGAAACAGCAGCGCATCTTTTTGCAACTGTTTAATCCCCGCTTCTTGGCGCCAAGTGACACCATCATAGTTCTCCATCACGAGGGCGCGCCAATATAACTCGGCATTAATGGGCGTTGCATTGGTAAAACTCGCCCTAAAGGCCAGTTCAGTCGAACGGGTGAGCTTACCTATATCACCAATCGCCAGACTATCGGACAAGCCCGTTTGGGCTTCTTTCATGTTGGGCACTAACCAGAGCGGTGCAAGACGCGGTAACACTAAAAATAACAGCAGCGCGAGGGGAAGGCTCTGGAGTAAAAATTTGCCACCTATCCAAGCCGTGTGTTTTAAGGATTGCTTATCTTGATACAAAGTCACGAGTACGCAGGTATTGATCAACGTCACCACGAGCAAGTGCGCGGTATTAAGCAGGGATTGATGGTCGATAAAGGTCAGCGCGATAATAAAATAGCCCGCGAGGACGACAACGCGTACATCCCTTTGATTACGCATTTCAATGTATTTTAAGGCATAACCTAACAGCAGCAGATTTACTAGCGCATTGAGTAAGCCTATTTCCTTTGAAACGAGTGCCAGTGTGGTTGCGGCGCCGATCGCAAGACTGGTCACCAAAAAACGCGGTGGTTTTGCCACTTTGCCGACATAAATCCCCACACGCCACAGCAAACAGATAGCGCAAATGCCCAAAGTCCAAGGCGTGGTTTTATCAAATAGTGGGCTTAATACCGCAATATTGGTGATCAATAACCAAAAAAGTGTCTGGCGGCTAATATTGTCGCCGATTTGCGGTGTCATGCTATTGGCCGCTAACTTCATACTTGCTCCCTCGAAGTAGGGATATGATGCTGCTTGCGGGGAGCTTGATTCGTTTTTTGTGGGTGATTAGCGGCTGATGACTGATATGGGGGCTTCGCCGCTGAAGGCGCTAATTGTGGATATAAGGCAATGGCTTTTTGACAGGCGATCCTATGGTGATTGCCTATCGCGGGCGCGATCAAGACATCGTCTCCCATTGGGTTTTGCAGATGTAAGCCAAAATACTGCTCAAGTTGCGTGAGTTTATTGACTTGCCAGCTTAGCTGACTCAATTGGGTTTCGAGGCGTTTGGCATCGGGTCTGAGCCTTAACCAGACGGGATCACCTTGGGGCTGCTGGAATTCTTTAGTCAGCATGCCGCGACCCTGTGCCCATTGTTTCCATGCCACTTGCTTGAGGGATTCGCCGAGCACATGGGGTTTAAGGCCTTTGAACTCATCAATCCCCGATACATGTTTACCCGCGAGTAACAGGGGATCTTGCTCCGACTGAGTATGATCAGCCTCAAGCTGTAGCGGCGCTTCAATCGGCTGGGCAAAGACTAAGTGACTAATGGCTAAATCCACATGCGACCAGGCGCGGCAAAGCCCTAAGGGATAGAAGGATTCAATTTTGAGCCGACCCGGTGACACTAGGCCCCGCTGATGATATTCGAAGGGCACGAGCGCTTGTTGTTCATCTGTGCCGACGTTCTGCACCGTATAAGTGCGATTATGCGGATAGTTAAGTTGTATGTTATGGCCACTATGGTGAGTGTTGATAAGGACAGGAAAAGTTAAGGTTTCGCCCGCATAGACTTCGGGCGGCGTCGTGGCCCGTACATGTAAGCCGGCCAGATTTTTGTAACTGTATAGAATGCAGGTATTAAAGAGGCTTAGGAGTAAGATGCTGAGGCCAATGACTAAGTTGTTTTGATAGTTAGTGCCGAATAAGTATAAGAGTAAAACCAGACCAAGCCAAACTAACCCAAAACCGCTCGGCAGAATAAAAATACTGCGATGGCTTAAGGTTATTTCGGGACTCGGTGGCAAGCGTCTTGCTAACCAACGTTGCCAAATCGGGACTAACATCGGAATGAAAGTCGGGAGTATCAGTCGTTTCACTTCTGAGTTATTTCCTTAGTTTAATGCGTTAACTGCATACTTTAGCGATATCTTCTCATTACAGTATCTTGCTACATAATAGGGTTAACACTGGCGAGAATTCGCTCAGATAGGGCTTCACCCTGTAATTGGCTACTGGTTCTGAGTCTATGCTCCGCTACACAACAAAATACCGCTTGCACATCTTCGGGGACTAAATAATGTCGGCCTTCTAAAAAGGCCCATGCCTTAGCCGCTTGTAATAGCGCTTTGGTGGCACGCGGTGATAACCCCACGCTGTCACTTTGGCTACGGGAAAAACTCACTAAGGCCAAAATATAATTGAGTAAGGCATCGGAAGCGCTGACTTTGTCGCACTGCTCTTGCAGTTGCATTAAGGCCATCGGTGTCAGGCATTGGGGCAATTGATCTAAGGTTAAGTGGTTATGATTGCTCTTAAGCATAGCGAGCTCAGCATCGTGGCTTGGATAACCAATAGACAGACGCATCATAAACCTGTCGAGCTGCGATTCTGGTAGCGAAAATGTACCGGATTGATCGGTGGGATTTTGAGTCGCGATCACAAAGAAAGGATTGGGCAATCTGTGGGTGATGCCATCGACGGAAATTTGTTGTTCGGCCATCGCTTCGAGTAAAGCACTTTGTGTCTTAGGGCTGGCGCGATTAATTTCATCGGCCAAAATCATCTGCTTAAAAATTGGTCCAGGATGAAAGATAAATTGTGTTTGATGTTTATCAAAAATCGATACGCCGAGAATGTCGGCAGGCAGCATGTCACTGGTGAATTGGATCCGCTGATAGCTCAAACCTAAGCTTTGGGCTATACCATGGGAAATACTGGTTTTACCCATACCGGGTAAGTCTTCAATCAACAGGTGCCCACGGGCGAGAATACAGGCTAAAGCGAGACGAATTTGCCTAGGCTTGCCCAGCAATACTTGTTCGAGTTGTTGTAGTAATTCGCTGATCCCAGATTGTGCCACGGGCGACTCCTAATACATTTGGAAGTGTGCTTAAGGTGCACTTGTAAGCTGATGTGCGTTATCACTATGGCGGATCATCGCCCGTATATCCAGTGGCATTTCTAGTGCTAAATCAATTACTCGACAGCATTAGATTTGGTCTTGAGTGGGCTGGTGGCGCGAATGTAAACCGTTTTAGCCTGATCTTACGTAAGGCACAGTGCTTGGCTGCTGGTGGGGCGAATAAACCAGGATTTAAACAAAAAGCCTTGGACAAAGTCGACACCAATATCCCGCGCAAAGGCTAAGTGAGCTTCAGTTTCTATGCCTTCTAAAATGCACTGTTTGTGGGTCTTTTTGGCAAAGTTGACCAATGCAATTAATAATTGGGCTCCCTCGGGGTGTGTTATGTGTGTTAACCAATGGCGGTCAAACTTAAGATAATCCACGTTCATCATCAGATCGACACTGAGCATGGAGTGGGTCGCACCAATATCATCCAGCGCCACATGTATCTTAGCTTGTTTAAATTGAGTGAATAATTGACTGGCCAGCTGGGCATCGTTAATGCAGGTGTTTTCGATGATCTCGACAGTGACTCGTTCATAGTGGGACAGCAAACGAATGAGCTTGGCGGTATGTGGTCCATCGACGGCGTGGGGATCAACATTGATAAAAATTCGCTGCTGACTCGGCGCATGGATGAGTTGAAATGCCTTGGCTTGATATTCAACTGCAGCGAGTATTTCTGTGGATTCATGCAATTGCTCGAACACAATATTAGGTGCAACCGCATCACCATTAGGCAAGTAAAAGCGTGCTAAGGCTTCATAGCCGTCGATGGCTAAAGTATGAGGATTGACAAAGGGTTGGTATTCGCAGCTAAGGGTTAACGAACTAAGGTTAATCATGGGTGTAATGGGATTCTTAATGCTTTAATACTAATTATTCGCATTTAACGCCCTTCAGTGCAAACAAGTTTTCGATAAAACGGCGTGATTGCTGAATAATTATTCGCTTTGCTAATTATTTGAATTTAGAGAATATCATTTAGAATTTTTGGTGGTTAAAGCATGAGCTTTACCCTAGGGTATGCTGAAAAGTAGGAACTCGATGCTGCTGAGTATCGAGTTCCTTTTCATGTCACGAGTTAGTAAGCAAACTTAAGCTCAGCTTCGCTGAATAATGGCTGTGCTTTTTGCTTTTGCGCCTCATAAATCAATCGATAGCTGAGGACGGCTTGAACATATTCACGGGTTTCAGTAAAGGGAATGGCCTCGATAAAACCCATGGCATCGAGTTTGCCATCAGAGTTTGATAACCAGCGACGCACGCGAGAGGGACCCGCGTTATAGGCCGCCGTGGCGAGGATGCGGTTTTGGTTAAACTCTTTCAACAGCTGGGCATAGTAAGCGCTACCAAGATTGAGGTTAAGCTCTGCGCTGTAGAGATCCTTTGGATCGCTATATCTGGCCCCGTGTTTTTTGGCGGTAGCTTTGGCCGTGGCAGGCATAATTTGCATTAGACCACGGGCACCTACGCCCGAGGTCGCATAAAGATAGAATGCACTTTCGCGGCGGCTAATCGCACGGATCTCATCGATGTTAACCCTATGCTTTTTGCTGGCGTGCTCAAAACCGGCTTGGTGTGCCATAGGGAAGCGTAGAGGAATATCATCCCACAACTTACCTTGAATACTGGCTTCAACACCAAAATCGTACCAGCCCTGTTCATGGGCATAGCGTCCATAGCGTGCTCGCATCGTATTGTCACTGCGTTTTAGTAGCGACATCCATTCATAGCGAGCATCGAAATAACGGTCGAGCGCCATTAACTCTTGCACTCTGACAAAACCCAGATCATCGGTTAACTTTTGACTATTGGCATCAACAACAGGCTCAGGGCTTTGATTGAGTGATACCGGTTTATTTAAGAACTGCGCAGCAGCAAAACCGTAAAAATTACGTTCATTACTGATTGTCGCGAGCGCTTTTATGGCGCTTTCAGGCGCTTCTTTGGCATTGGTGCGATAAAGCCAGTATTGCCAACGTTCCTTTGCCAAGGTTTCTGGTTGGAGTAGGTTCAAATAACGGGCAATACTGCGCATGTCGTGATCGCGGATAGCCCATCTTAAACGGCGCTCAAATAAGTCGTCATTTTTCAGCTCAGTGAGCACATTGTCGACATAGTTTTTATAGTTATTATCTTGTTCAATTAAAATGCGGCGAACAAGGTATTTATCCAGCTGCTGCGCTTGTTCTGGGGTAAAACGATGGGCCTTTTGATACCGTTCATACAAATTAATGGCTTGGTCGAGATCCTTACGGGCAAGGCGTTTTAATCCTGCGGCAACTATGTCACCGACAATGGGATTTTTATCTTTAAACTTTTCGGTATGGCGCAGGCTATTGGGATCTTTATAGACGGCGACTAAACGCTTAGCTTCGTTACTATGAGTGGTGATTTTTTGGGATAAATAACTCAGTAAACTCGTTTCGCCAGCCTCGAAACTCAGCATCATTCGCGCCCATACGACATCTTGCGTGCGTTTACCGGCTTTGGTCCATGTGTTGAAAAGAGGATCACATTCCTTTGGTCGCGAACCCCCAAATACCCAAAGTGATTGTGCGGCCGCATAAGCCGTTTTTAGATCGCCCTTGGCGAGTTTCGCCTCATAGTAATAACACTGCAGGCGGATGTCGGTAGGCGCTTCTGGGGTGATCGCAAGATAATCATTCCAGCGTTTTTGGCTACCAGCATTGTTTAAATATTTAGACCGTAACCTATTGTACATGGGTGTGGTTTCATATTTTTCAATCAAGGCTTTAGCTGCATAACCCTGTAAGGCATTAAGAGCACCTATGTCGATATCATGATCTAAATAAATCGCGAGCGGATAATTACCTAGTTTTGCCCGTAGGGGTTTATAGGTTGCATAATCTTGCTTCTTCAGGGCTTTTTCAGCCTCAAGAAAGGTTTTCTGCGTTGATGTTAACGCAAGTGCAGCAGGGGCATTCAATGCGCCTGCGAGCAATATTGCACTGGATATAACCACATTTATAACTGCTTTGCACATGGAGCGTTTGCCTCCGGGCATCAAGGTATCAATCGACATGTCCGTATCGATTTGAGGTAATTAATGGGTGTTCAATTCTTGTTATCTATCATCGCACTCGACAGGCTCGAGTTCTGTGTCCTTAGGATCGCGGGTATGCGACAGATTAAGTTCAGCGTCGTCATCCTGAGTGTCGTTATCGTCCTGGGCTTCATTGAGCGCTTTTTCTAGCAGCATTTTATCCAGTTGTTTGCTGGTATCGACCCCGAGCTGCTGCATTAAATGGGCTTGACGCACTAGGTTGCCTTTGCCCGATGACAGCTTGTTCATTGCACTGTGATAGGTTTTTTCGGCGTTATCTAAGGCGCGGCCGAGTTTTTCCATATCTTCAATATAACCACATAACTTGTCGTAAATTCGACCCGCTTGTTTTGCAATGGTTTGTGCGTGTTGATTTTGATATTCGTAGCGCCAAATATTGTTAATTGTGCGCAGGGCCACCAACAAATTCGTTGGACTAACCAACATGATATTCTGCTCAAGGGCAAAATTGACTAGGCTAGGATCATGCTCCAATGCCAGTAAAAATGCCGGTTCGATAGGAATAAACATCAATACATAATCGAGACTCTTAAGGCCATGCAGATGTTGATAATCCTTTTGACTTAAGCCTTTAATGTGACTGCGAATTGAAATGACATGCTCGTTAATCGCCTGTTGGCGCAGTGCCGGATCTTCACTGTTGAAGTAGCGCTCATAACTGACCAACGACATCTTAGCATCGATGACCACATCCTTATTTTCTGGCAGATGCACAATCACATCCGGCTTAAAGCGTTTACCGCTATCATCCTTGAGATCTTGCTGAGTATGGTACTCATGGCCCTCACGTAGGCCGCTTTCTTGCAGTACGCGATCGAGGATCACTTCACCCCAGTTACCTTGCTGTTTGTTATCGCCCTTGAGCGCTTTGGTCAGGTTGATGGCATCTTGGCTCATCTTAAGGTTGAGCTCCCTTAAGTGCTCAAGCTGATGTTTGAGGGCGCTGCGTTCGGATTGTTCGTGGGTGTAGGATTCACGAATTTGCTGTCTGAATCCTTCTAGCTGTTGCTTCAATGGCCCAAGCACGCCTTCGAGTTGGCTGGCATTTTGGTGCTTAAAGTTTTCGCTACGTTCTTCAAAAATACGGTTTGCGAGGTTTTCAAATTGGGTTTGTAAACGCACTTCGGCCGATTCTAAGCTGGCAATTTTATCCTGCAGCGATTCTTGCTGGGCATCGGCCTTGGCTTGAATGGTTTGCTGCATGGCATTGGATTTCGACAGGGCTAATTGGATCTCTAACTGACGGCGCTGGCTATCATTTAATTGCTGCTCTAAGGTGGGAACGCGTTCGGCTAAGGCCTCGGCTTTGCCCAGTTGTTCAATTTTGAGCTCAAGGCGTTGCTGGTATTGACGTAATTGCGCTTCTTTGTCATCGACCAAAATTTGCTGTTGTGCTAAGGATAATTCTGCATCTTCATTTACTTGACGCATTTCTTGCTCAAGTTGGTCTTTGTGTAGTTGCCAGCGTTGGCGGGTGAGTTTTTGATTGAGCAGAGCACCGATCAACAGGCCTAAGAAGGCAATGGCGAGAAGGCCGATGATTTCGGCGACAGAAAAAGATTGAGAAAATGGCATGATCAATAGCACTCCTTTAGCTTTGGCGCTTAGGTTCGCATGCCCCCCAACTGGCTTCAAGCCCTTTAATCAACTATATCTGCGCTTAATGCTTGAATGAGCAAGTCTTATACGTTTAAGGTGAATTTATTCGCGGGTGGAAAGTTTTTCTGGCTTTTACCTGTCTATATAAGAGTGAGCGATACAGACGAGCGCCAGAGAAGGTTTTTATCGCAACTCGGTGACTTTAATCATTGGATGGTAGAGGTGTCAATTGGCTAAACATTCCCGTTTTACCCCAGGTATTCTTAAAAAAGCGCAGTGGCACATGCAAGACAACCAAGTGACGCCAGAAGCGGTATTTCGCTCGCGTCGGCAAATTGTAAAAGCCATGGGACTCGGTGCTATCGGTGCCAGCGTGCCCGGTTATGTGCAGGCTGGATTATTCGATCTATTTGGCGATCAACCTAAGTCCTCATTTATCACTACGCCACTGACGTTTCAATCCAATAAGCAGTACGGTGACGCCGATGTGTTAACCCCGTTTGATAAAGTGACGCAGCATAATAATTTCTACGAATTTGGTACGGACAAGCAAGATCCCTTCAATAATGCCCAAGGCTTTAAAGTCGACCCTTGGCAACTGCGTATCGAAGGTGAAGTTGAACGGCCCATGACCTTAGATTTTAATGATCTGACTAAAATGTTCCCGCTTGAGGAGCGTAACTATCGCCTGCGCTGCGTTGAAGCTTGGTCTATGGTGATCCCTTGGGTGGGGTTCCCGCTGGCGGCATTATTGAAAAAAGTTGGCGTCACCAGTAAGGGCAAGTATGTCGCCTTCGAAACCGCCTTCGATCCCGAGCAAATGCCGGGGCAGAAGAGCCGATTAATGGGGGGCGGTATTCATTATCCCTATGTTGAAGGCCTCACGATAGCTGAAGCAATGAACGATTTAACCTTAATGTCGGTGGGTTTGTACGGTAAAACCTTGCCACCGCAGAACGGCGCGCCCATTCGCTTAGTGGTGCCGTGGAAATACGGCTTTAAGAGTATTAAATCAATAGTGCGAATTCGCGTCATGGATAAACAACCGCCGACCAGCTGGAATCAGCTTGCCTCACACGAGTATGGATTTTATGCCAACGTTAATCCGGCGGTGGATCATCCACGCTGGTCGCAGGCCACAGAGCGTCGTATCGGCGAGGGGGGATTGTTTTCAGCAACCCGCATCGATACCCAGCCGTTCAACGGTTACGGCGAGTTTGTGGCTTCACTGTATGACGGCATGGATCTGAGGAAATACTATTGATGATTGGTTTGTTGTTTGGGGATTCGCCATTAAGCGGGGACAAGCTATGTTGAGATTAACCGCTAAGCACTTGTTTTGGCTAAAAGCGTTATTTCATTTGTTGGGTTTAGTGCCCATCGTCTACCTTGTGCTTACAGTGGTGCTTGGCCGTGCAGGCGGCGATCCCGTGCAGCACATTATCCACTACACAGGCATAGGCGCATTAAATGCACTAGCGGCGACCTTGCTGATCTCACCGATTGCCAAGTTGACCAAGCAAGGGCTGTTGATGCAGACCCGCCGTTTAGTGGGGTTATATGTGTTTGCCTATGCCACTTTGCATATCTTGGCCTTTTTTAGTTTAGATCTGTTGTTTGCTTGGGAATTACTGTTTAGCGAGGTGGTAAAACGGCCGTATATTTTAGTCGGCGCAGTGGCTTATCTTATCGTCACCGCTTTGGCGATAACTTCGTTTAAAGCCTTGATGCGCAAGATGGGACGTCGTTGGCAAACCTTGCACTATGGGGTGTATTTAGTCGCGATATTAGCGCCAATCCATTTTTACTGGTCGGTAAAATCAGAAATCATCGAACCGAGCCTGTATATCGTAGGTTTTAGTGTGTTGCTGCTGTGGCGCACGCCTTGGTTTAAACGTCATTTCAGCCGTAAAGTGGCGAACAAAACCGAGCGAAAGCTGACACAAGATAAAGCTTCGATAAAGTCGGTTTAAACGCATGGCGTGAGCAGTAAATCACTGGCTTGATTTATGTTACTTTGTGCCTATGGTGAGATCTAAAGTATAAAAACAAAAATGCCGAATGAAGATCCGGCATTTTTCGCTGAATAAATAGTCTTGCTCAGCTATTTTTCGGGTTCAGTTGGCAGGACTTAACCTAAACCTTGAGTCGCTGATTTCATTTGAATGAACTCAATTTTATAACCGTCTGGATCTTCAACAAACGCAATCTCAGTGGTACCACCTGCGACAGGACCAGGGGCACGAGTCACTTTGCCACCGGCTGCGGTAATAGCTGCGCAACGGGCATAGATATCTTCATCACCAATCGCTAAGTGGCCAAAGCCTGTGCCTAAATCGTATTTGTCAGTGCCCCAGTTATAGGTCAGTTCAACCACGGCTTGGCCTGTGGATTCTTCACCGTAACCCACGAAAGCTAAAGAATATTTGTACTCTGGATTTTCAGAGGTGCGAAGTAGCTTCATGCCGAGCACTTCAGTATAAAAAGCAATACTGCGTTCTAAGTTACCGACGCGGATCATAGTATGTAATAGTTGCGACATAGGTCCTCTCTCTAAATAGATTACGGGGTGGAGTATACCAAAAATCTGTAGATGGACCTCGATAAATGTCAGCCATTGTTTTTACTGCGCTTGACCCAGATTAAAGCTTAGGATAGGGAAATGATTGTCTGTAAGAGGAATTTTCAGGATTTAGAAGAGAAAATTGCCGATAAATTGGCTATCGCTCACAAAACACAGATACAAACATGGGTTTTTATCACTGGGTTGATAATAATGTAGCCATACCAACTAGGAGAGTGAATGATGAACACCGAACTTAAAATGGCTTTAGGCACCACAGTTGTTATTGCTTTATTTTTCAGTGCGTTCTTTGTTTCAATGTTTTAACGACTAATACAAGTTTGAGTTAACCCAGTTCCAAGTTAAGCAAAAAAGCCGCTATTGCGGCTTTTTGTTTGTCTGTGATTTAATGCATGTAAAACTTAACAAGGATTTGAAGATGTTGTTTAGCGAAACTGAAATAGCATTAATTGCGTCGGCCAAGCGAAAAGTACAGATGGCGCAGAAAGTGTGATTAGCTGTGATTGCATTAGTCGTGCTGGGTACTGGGCTGACGATATCTGGCTTGTGGGTCAATGAATTCGCCATTTATATGGCCTTTGGAATCGTGGTTTTTGCAGTGGCCTTGCCGCAATTTGGGCAAGGGCCAAAATATGAAGAGCTAGTCAGTTTGCTCGAGAAGAAAAGCCAAGGCTAACTGGCTTGGGTTTACTCTTCAGGATAAATTTTTTCTTTAAATTCACACAAGTCTTCAATGATACAACTACCACAGCGGGGTTTGCGCGCAAGGCAAGTGTAGCGGCCATGCAGGATAAACCAGTGGTGTACATCGACTTTAAATTCCGCCGGCACGACTTTTAGCATTTTCTCTTCCACTTCGACTACGTTCTTGCCGGGCGCGAATTTAGTGCGATTGGCGAGGCGAAAAATATGGGTGTCTACGGCGATGGTTGGCCAACCAAACGCAGTGTTTAGTACCACGTTAGCCGTCTTGCGGCCAACGCCGGGCAGAGACTCTAGGGCTTCGCGGTTTTCTGGCACTTCGCCATTGTATTTCTCAATTAAGATCTCACAGGCTTTGATCACATTGATGGCTTTGTTGTTATATAAGCCTATGGTTTTTATGTATTGCTTTAAACCTTCTACGCCAAGGGCATAAATGCTGTGGGCTGTGTTTGCTACAGGAAAGAGCTTGTCTGTTGCCTTGTTGACACTCACATCTGTTGCTTGGGCCGATAACGTCACTGCCACTAGCAGTTCGAAGGGACTTGAAAAATTGAGTTCGGTTTCAGGTTTGGGATTGTTATCGCGAAGACGAGTGAGGATCTGGATACGTTTTTCTTGATTCATGTACGATTCCTGCGCTGTGGTGGGTGTCAACTCTCAACCGTTCATTATCACTATCTTATTAATGATGATTGATGAGTTTACAACCCACGTTCGCTGATTTTCTTATGCTTTGAGTTTTGCCGCTAATCATGTGCTAGGCACACATTAAACGCGTTAACACTAGGGCATATCTGATCGCCATAATGCCTGTCGTTACTTGAAAGCCTAACCTACCTTAGTGATCCGTGCGCGGGTAACACTCGGCTCTGCGGCGACTTGAGGTTGGCGTTCTTTGACTTTTTTATCAATCACATTTTTCAATGCAATCAATAATCCCATCACGATGAATGCGCCGGGTGGCAGCATAGCAAGGAGAAATGGGGTATCGACTTGCCATAAGTGGATGGTTAACGATTTAGCCCATGGGCCGAGCAGTTGATCCGCTCCATCAAACAGTGTGCCTTGACCTAAGATTTCCCGCGTTGCGCCCAGCACTGTAAGCACTAAAGTAAAACCAAGGCCCATCATAAGACCATCGAAGGCGGCACTAAACGCATTATTGCGCGAGGCAAAGGCTTCGGCGCGGCCGATGATGATGCAGTTCGTCACAATTAATGGCAGGAAGATCCCAAGGGATAAATATAGGCCGTAGGCATAGGCATTAATGAGCAGTTGCACTGTGGTGACTAGCGCGGCGATGATCATCACAAACACAGGAATACGAATTTCTTTGGGCACATAGTCGCGCACCAGTGACACCAAAATGTTAGAGCCAATCAGCACCAGCATAGTGGCTAGACCAAGGCCAAGGGCGTTAGTGATCGTTGCAGTAACCGCAAGTAGCGGACATAAACCTAACAGTTGCACTAGGCCTGGGTTGTTTTTCCACAGTCCTTGCCACGCAATTTCGCGATAATTAGTCATGGTTGGCCTCACAATTTAGCGGCTGGCTGAAAATTTGTGCTTGGTTAGTGCTGAAATACCATACCGCGTTTTTGACTGCTTTAACATAAGCGCGCGGGGTGATGGTTGCCCCTGTAAATTGGTCAAAATCGCCGCCATCTTTTTTAACCAACCATTGCTTATCATCTGCAGAGCCCAGCACTTTACCAACAAACTGAGTGACCCAATTCGATTTACGTAGTTCAATTTTGTCACCCAGCCCAGGGGTTTCTTGGTGGGACAAGGTACGTACGCCTAAGACTTCACCTTGGATATTAATTCCAACAATTAATTTGATATTACCGCTATAGCCATCGGGTGCTATGGCTTCCATGGCGATAGCGACAGGCTTGCCTGCATGGGTAGCAATATAGGCCGGCATTGGACTATCCGTGCCTAATGCTTCTTTGTTTAATAGCAAGGTACACTGAGCGGTAAGCTCGTTATCATGTATTTCATCAGGGATTAATTGTTGCAATACTCGCATCAATTCCTGTTGTTCTTGCTGCTTAATCTTGTCAAAGGTTTGTTGATTGACCGCGGCGACGAGACCCGTGCAAATCAAGGCAAACAGTGCCAATAAAAAACCATTTTTAATCATCGGATTTTTCAACTCTTTTTCCTTAAGCTCTCGTTGCCAGCAGAATGACATTATCTTGTAGCATGACGGTAGTCCGCTAAATGGCCTTAGCTAGCTGAATGACCATAGGTGCGTGGCCGCACATAGTAGTCAATAAAGGGGGCGCAGAGGTTAGCCAATAACACGGCAAAGGCAAAGGCGTCAGGGTAACCGCCTTTAATGCGGATGATGTACACCAACACACCAATTAACGCGCCGAAGATAATGCGACCTCGGGGGCTGGTTGCAGCTGTGACGGGATCGGTTGCGATAAAAAATGCCGCTAACATGGTCGCGCCAGAAAACAAATGTAATAGGGGACTGCCTTGGGTATCGGGCGACAGTAAGAAACCGATACTCGATGCAACAAAGAGCCCCAATAACACGCCAGTACTGATGTGCCAACGAATGGCTTTCAGTTTAAGTAACACTAAACCGCCAGCCAGATAAGCTAAATTCACCCAGAACCAACCTACGCCTGTGCTGCCATCAAAGATGGCTTTAGTCAGGCTTTCAGTGGTGGTTAATCCTAGGGATAAATCGGTTTTAAGGGTATCGAGTGGCGTCGCCATTGCGATGCCATCTATTCCTAAACGAAACTGTTCCAAGTTAACGTGGGCGCCAATGTTGAAGATAAGTTGCAAGCTCTCAGCTAGGCTAGGCGAATGCAGCGCAACGGTACTCGGTGCTATCCAAGTGGTCATTTGCACTGGGAATGAGATTAACAGCAATACATACGCCGCCATTGCAGGGTTAAACAGGTTATGGCCTAAACCGCCGTAAAGGTGCTTAACGATAACGATCGCAAAGGCGGTGCCCATCACTATCATCCACCAAGGTGCTAGGGGAGGAATGGCGACACCAATCAAGATTGCGGTCAGCATGGCGCTGTTATCGCTAAGGCTGGCTTTGATATCACGATTGCGAAGTTTCATCACCGCGGCCTCACAGCTTAAGGCAACAAGGATCGCCAGCAGGACTTGCACGAGCGTGCCCCAGCCAAAAAAGGCGCATTGCACCACAAGGCCCGGCAGTAAACATAAAATCACCCTTTGCATCACAGTTGAGGTATGCAAATTACGTGTGACATGGGGTGATGAGGCTATTTTAAACGCCATTGTGTTCCCTTTTTATCATTCTGTTCTTAATCATTAGCAACATTTGAATCGCTCGAAGCTTCGGTTTGTTGAGCGAGTGCCGCTTTTTTGGCTTTCGCCTTGGCGATGGTCGCAGCAATCCGTGCTTTTTTAAGCTCATCGCCTGATAAGGCTGCCGTTTCAATGGGTTCTGCGGATGGTAAAACGGCTTCGGGTTTAGCTGCGACGGCGTCAAGTGCTGCTATCGACGGCGATGCCACGTTAGCTTTAGTTTGAATGTCGTCAACGGACTCTATTTCAGACTCAGTTTTAGACTCAGCTGCTGATGCCGCAGCTATTTTCTTCGCTTTAGCACGAGCAACAGCGGCGGCCACTTTGGCCTTTTTAATCGCTTCAGCGTCGTTAACGTCAGTAGCGGCGGCTTCTGTATCATCATTCACATCTGCTTGAACGCTAGCTGCGGAATCAACTGCTGGAGTCGCGGTCTGAGTTAAATCATTGTCAGCATTTGTCTCAACTTGCTGCGCGGCTTTTTTCGCTTTAGCACGGGCAACCGCGGCGGCTACTTTGGCTTTCTTAATCGCTTCTGAATCATTAACGTCACTAACGATAATTTCAGTATTGCTAACTTCAATATCACTAGCGGCGGTTTCTACTTGCTGCGCCGCTTTCTTGGCCTTTGCCCGCGCGACTGCGGCAGCCACTTTGGCCTTTTTATCATCGGCAGCGCTGGCTTCTGGTGTGCTGTCAGCCGTTTCAGTCGTTTCAAGCGGCGCGGTATCGGCTTGCTGAGCCGCCTTTTTAGCTTTGGCGCGAGCAATGGCCGCGGCGACTTTGTCCTTCTGAGATAATGGCGCTTCTTGCGCGATTGCATCTGTTGCTAAGAAGGATTCATCACTTGCAGTAACATTCACCACATCGTTTGTATCAGCACCATTGGCATTCACTTGGGCGGCTTTCTTCGCTTTAGCGCGGGCGATGGCTGCGGCAACGGCAGCTTTACCTTTGGGCGCGTCTGTCGTATCAGTGCTTATTACGTTTGATTGATGATTCAATGATTCTTCAGTCGACAACTCTTCAGTTGCTGATTGTGCCGCTGCGGCTTTTTTCGCGGCGATCCGTGCCATGGCTTCAGCGACGGCATTTTTATCCGTGCCAGTCATAGTCGCTTGTCGGCGCTCTGCGGCTTCTTTGGCCTTAGCTTCACGGGCAAGTTTTTCTTCTTCAAGACGCGCTAAACGGGCATCGAAACGCTGTTTAGCGCGCTCCGCTTGCTGCTTTTCATCGGCGGCTTGTTTAAGTGCAGATTTGGCAATGCGGTAATACTCGACTAAGGGAATATCACTCGGGCAGACGTAACTACAACAACCGCATTCAATACAATCCTTTAGATTGTAACTGGCTGCTTTGTCATATTCTTCGGCCTTGGCGTGCCAAAAGAGTTGCTGTGGCAATAAGAGTGCAGGGCAGGCATTGGCGCATTCGCCGCAGCGGATACAGGCTTTTTCTTCTGGCGTAGTTCCTATTTCTTGGCTGCTTGGCACCAGAATACAGTTAGTACCTTTTAAAATAGGCACTTGGATATTCGCCAATGCATGGCCCATCATAGGCCCGCCAATAATCACCTTTTGTTCAGGCTCAGGCGTGAACTCAGTCGCAGCTAGCACATGCTCAACAGGTGTGCCTATCGGTAACCAGTAGTTCCCCGGTTTGCCGACATTTTTGCCCGTCACAGTCACAACGCGCTCAATCAGCGGTTTACCTTGAGTAACCGCTTGATGAATCGCAAAGGCAGTGCCGACGTTATGCACGACGATACCGAGTTTGGCGGGAATCGCGCCTGAGGGCACTTCGCGGCCAGTAATGATTTGAATTAACTGCTTTTCACCACCAGAAGGGTATTTTGTCGGAATGACCGTTACCCGAATGCTGTCCGCTGGGAGCCCACATTGCACGACTGCAGCTTGCATGGCTTTTGCCGCTTCTGGCTTATTATCTTCAATGGCGATAACAATGCGTTTTGGCGTTAATAGCCGATGAATAATGCCAATACCGGCGAGGATATCTTGGCTGTATTCGCGCATTAATCTGTCATCGGCGCTGATATAAGGTTCGCACTCGACGCCGTTGATGATGACTAAATCAATTTCACTGACCGGATTAAGCTTAATATGAGTTGGAAACGCCGCGCCGCCCATGCCTGCAATGCCAGCAGCACGGATCTTATCGATCATCTGTTGATGGTTTAAGTCATCAAGCTCATTTTGCACCAGCTCACACCAAGTGTCTTTGCCATCGGCCTGAATAACGCAGGTATTAACCGGTAATGCTGAAGCATGGTTACTGGCCCTTGGCTCAATGGCAACGATAGTGCCTGATGTCGGCGCATGCACAGGTAAATGCCAAATGGAGGTACCTTGAGTTAACGGTGTGCCTTTTAATACGCTATCGCCGATGTTTACCGCAAGTGTGCAGTTTTCACCGACTTGAGGAATGGGCACTAAGTACGTAGCGGCTAAGGGCAGTTGGCTAATCGGCGTCGCGTTCGAGAGGAATTTGACTTCGGGTGGATGTATACCACCGGGTGAGCGCCAAAGGGTTCCTTTATCTAATTGATCTAATAAAGTTAACACCGCTTTTCCTCTTCTAACTGTGGGTCTTGGTTCTGAATCTCTTGAATGAGAGTCACTGGGATGGCATTTAAGCGCCAGTTCCAATTTTTAAGATTCTGGGTGACTGGGATCATATCAATACAATCGACGGGACAAGGCTCAACACAGAGATCGCAACCCGTGCAATCGGTCGTCAACACAGTATGCATAAGCTTACCTGCACCGATAATCGCATCCACGGGGCAGGCTTGAATACACTTAGTGCAGCCAATACATTCGTCTTCACGTATGTAGGCGACCTTTTTTACTTGAGATTGTGCTTCGGCATTCAGCGGCTCTGGCTCGACGCCCATCAGGGTCGCCAGTTTTTCCATGGTGGCAGTGCCGCCGGGAGGGCATTTGTTGACTTTATCGCCGTTGGCAATCGCTTCAGCATAAGGGCGACAGCCAGGGTAACCACATTGACCACATTGGGTTTGTGGCAGAATCGCTTCGAGTTCATCAACAATCGGATTGCCTTCAACCTTAAATTTAACGGCGGCAAAACCGAGTAATAGTCCAAAGACTAATGCCAATAGGGTCAACAATATGACTGCAATTAAAATTCCGGACATCTTACTTAACCAATCCTGTGAATCCCATAAAGGCGAGGGACATAAGACCTGCGGTGATCATCGCTATGGCGCCGCCTTTGAAAGGTAAGGGGACATCTGCGGCAGCTAAACGTTCGCGCATCGCCGAGAAGAGAATTAACACTAATGAGAAGCCTAACGCAGCACCAAAGCCATAGATAGCCGATTGGATAAAATCGTGCTTCTCGTTAACGTTCAATAGGGCAACACCCAACACAGCACAGTTAGTTGTGATCAGCGGCAGGTAAATCCCTAAAGCGCGATGCAGTGCAGCACTGGTTTTTTGCACCACCATTTCAGTAAATTGCACCACAACCGCAATCACTAAAATGAAGCTCATGGTTCGCAGGTAGCTCAGATCAAAGGGTAATAATAGATACTGGTTGACGAGGTAACTGAGAATAGAGGCTAACGTCAGCACAAAAGTGGTCGCCATAGACATGCCAATAGCGGACTCCAGTTTACTGGAGACCCCCATGAAAGGACACAAGCCTAAGAATTTCACTAAAACGAAATTGTTGACCAGTACTGTACTGATCAACAAGAGGAGATATTCAGTCATCTCAATACTTTTCTAAACGGATCTTGGCCGTATTATCGACTTTTCCGTTTGCATAAACAACATATAGAATGCAGGGTTAACCATCTTTACTGTAAATTTTGGCGACGAATTAACCCGTTAAAGTATTAAATTTGATCTGTAATCGCCATGGCTTGGGGCTGTGCTATGTAATAGCCTTGCAATCCATCAACTAAGAGTTTTTCGAGGGTGAGTTTTTCTTCTTGGCGTTCGACGCTGGTCGCAATAACCCGAATGCCTATCCGTCTTGCAACATCCACCATCATACGGACGAAGAACTTATTATTGCTGTCTTCATCGATATTCGATGTGTAGCTGCCATCAAGCTTTATGTAGTCTGGACGCACTTCACTGAAAAATTTGAAGGACGTAAAGCTCATGCCAAAACGCTCTATCGACACCCGCGATCCAACGCTATGTATTTCGCGAACGAACTTATAGCTTGCCCCTAAGTTAGACTGCATACCGGACTCATTGATCTCAAATACTAAGCGTGAAGCGATGTATTTTTGCTTGCCTAAAATGTCCTTTAGCCAAGCGAGAAACATATCTTGATGCGCAGAAAATGCGCTGATATTGATGCCAAAGTTACCCGAAATGGTCGGGTTTTCCTTAAGCATTCTTAATGCACTGATCACCACCAGTTTATCTAATTCAGAACTCATACCGTGACGTTCGGCCATAGCGATCACTGTGGTGGTCGGTAAAAACTTACCTTCGCTATTGTAAAAGCGCGCTAACAACTCACGGTAAACCTCTACATCAGTTCGGCAGGGCTGAATTGGCTGTTGGTAGAATTTTAATGCTTGGCGAGTGACTAAATCATTGATCGCCATTTTCCAGCGATCATCACCAAACTGCTCGTCACCATTGAGTTTTTCTTGGATATGATAACTATTAGGTCCAAGGGTCTGCGCTATGCTGACTGCGGTATCCGCAATCGTCAGCAAATTAACCGCATCGGTACCTTGGTGATAGGGAACTAAACCGATATGGGCAACAGATTCCGCTTTTGTCATCTGCAAATATTCATCGAGATAAATTTTTAATTGATCTAAAAATTTTGGCGCATCCTTCAGCATGACATCAGGAATAAAGATGGCAAAATCAGCGCTCGATACCCTGAAACATTCTGCATCTGAATACTTGCTACAGGCTTTGCGGATACAATTTGCCACCCTTGAAAGATAATCATCCCCCGCAGTTCGCCCTTGTTTTTGATTGATTTGCGCAAGCTCTGTGGCCTTAACCATTGCCATCAGCCCCAATTGAGGAATATCGGGATTGCTTATGGTTTCTAATTTTTGGGTAAAGCGTTGGCGACTACCAAAACCCGTCACTGTGTCTTGATAGGCCGCTTTATGCAGCTTTTCATTCTCTTGATTGAGTTTATCGATTTGGGCTTTAAGTTGAAGACGACACTCTTCAAGGGATATTCCAATGGGGTTGAGCTCACCTGTGAGTTTTGATGATGCGACAGCAGAAAACCCTAACTCAGGTATTTTTGAAATATAATCAGCAGCATAACGTATCGCCGCCCTATGTTTTGACATTAACAGAATAAACACTAACAGCAAGATAAGGTAAGCCACCAGTAACATGACACCGAGCTTTTGAGTATGACTAATCGAAGTTTCAATCGCTTGGTTTGCACTGAGTTTGACTTGTAAACGACCGGTTGCCAATTTTTGTGTATGACTGAGCTCAATAGAAAATAAACGGGCTAAAGGATGAGGATGTTGGCTGTCTAAACGACCTTCGGTATAACTCAGTTGGCCATCTGTATCATCAATATATTGGAAAAATTGGAATGGGTAATTTTCAGAAAGCTTTTTGAAGAGTTCGGCGCCATCACCTTGCCATTGTTGGTAGCGGGTTAAACTGGTTTTAAAGCTATCCAGTTCTTGCTGTTGTTGGATTTGTAATTGGCTATTTTCGCTTTGATAAACCCAAGCAAAAAGACCTAAGAAAATAAGCAGTAAAAAAATTGGATATGATTTTGACATGGCCATAAAAATCCGCTCTATTTTTTTGGGTGAGCTCAAACAGGATAAGTTTAAGTCAAGAATACTTAACTGCAGCTATCTGTGTGATGACACTCATAAATTTTTATTAATAAGCTGATAACAGTGTAACTGCATTTGCTTAAAAACAAAACGGAAAAGAATAGGGTAACTAGAAGCCAGAAGAGGCAAAGACACGGGAACAAAACGAAGAATAATTGGCTCCCCTGACTGGACTTGAACCAGTGACATACGGATTAACAGTCCGCCGTTCTACCGACTGAACTACAGGGGAGTAGAGGGTGCGATATTGCTATCGACTTTACAGAAATAACACTTTTTAAATGGCTCCCCTGACTGGACTTGAACCAGTGACATACGGATTAACAGTCCGCCGTTCTACCGACTGAACTACAGGGGAATCGAGATGCGATATTACTATCGACTTTTTAGCTTGCTTAAATTGGCTCCCCTGACTGGACTTGAACCAGTGACATACGGATTAACAGTCCGCCGTTCTACCGACTGAACTACAGGGGAATCATTTTAATGCTTCAGCTTGATAATGTAATTGGCTCCCCTGACTGGACTTGAACCAGTGACATACGGATTAACAGTCCGCCGTTCTACCGACTGAACTACAGGGGAATTGTTTACAACTTATCTTACTGCTTGTTCTAACTCATTTTTATCATGTGCTTAAAGTGGCTCCCCTGACTGGACTTGAACCAGTGACATACGGATTAACAGTCCGCCGTTCTACCGACTGAACTACAGGGGAATCGTTTCACACAATCGTAGCGACTCGTTGAGAACGGAGCGCATAGTAAAACGCTCTGTTGGATGAGTCAACTCGAGTTACTAAAAAAAGTGTAATTATGCTGTTAAGTGCTCATCTAATGTGCATCGTGGTGCAGAATTCGACATTTTTCGTGAAAAACCACTTAACAATTCACAATATAGCCATAATTGAGTCCATCGTTTTTAAGCGGTGATTCTATGAAATTGAAATCATTCGCTAAATAATCGACACTGTTTTTGGTACTTGGTCGAGTACTTAAGACTCAAACCGCTCAAAAAGGATTTCAGGTGGGGTAATGTGAATTTACTCAGTTCTTTATACCGATAGAAAACGTGGGTTATCTTTTCGCTGTTAAAGTCTGTTTTTCTGTTTTAACAAGTTTGCTGTTGTTGATGGAGGTGTTAATTGAGGCTTTATCGAATTAGCGTGAGCTGTTTTTCAAATTAAGTGATGCACTTCACTATCCGTTGTGGCACCAGATGCGCTACCACTGCGCGCGTTAATTACAGTTAGTGAAATTGATACAAGTAGCAACATTTATCAAATGTAATTAAATTACTAAATGCCGAGAGACGGTTGTTAAGACACATGACAGCCTCCAATCCCGCGTGGTTTCTAGGTTATTTCGACTTATCAACAAAATCTGTGGATAACCCTGTGAGTTGTCCTGAAAAATGGCCGCCAAAGCCTTGGGGTATGGGCGGCGGACTTAAAATGCACTATTTTGGGGTTCAAAAATAAATTTAAACATTATCAAATGCATACTAAAAGCAAGTGGTTTTTGTTGAGGGTGAAAACAAGGTTGCAATTTTGTAATCGAACGAAATTGATTTCTTGTGTATTAAATTGGCATTTTTGCTTAGTTTGCGGGTGTTTTGTGAGCAAAAAACGCTGAAAACGCCTTAGTTTAAAAGTTTCATGTTTCTTCCTTTAAATTGTCATCTTGCGGTTTTAGATCGTATTGATATGACGACAGGAAGGATAACTGTGGAGCTTAGTCGGTGACTTGATTAGAATGGGGCGACTCACTAAAAGGATATGTGCGCGTGTCAGAATCTGTTTTTCAGCTTGAATCGCAATTCGCCCCCGCAGGCGACCAACCTACAGCGATTGCCAAATTAGTCGATGGACTCGAAGCGGGTCTGGCCTGCCAAACTTTACTCGGAGTGACGGGCTCAGGTAAAACCTTCACAATTGCCAATGTGATCCAAAAGTTAGGCCGGCCCACGATTATCATGGCGCCTAATAAAACCTTGGCGGCGCAGCTTTATGGCGAGATGAAAGAGTTCTTTCCCCATAATGCGGTCGAGTATTTCGTTTCTTACTACGATTACTATCAGCCCGAAGCCTATGTACCTGCGTCAAATACCTTTATCGAAAAGGACGCTTCGGTTAATGCTCACATTGAGCAGATGCGCTTATCCGCCACTAAGGCGCTGTTAGAACGTAAAGATGTGGTGCTGATTGCTTCGGTGTCGGCTATTTATGGCTTGGGCGATCCCGATTCCTATTTAAAAATGTTGCTGCATCTACGCCAAGGCGATGTGATGGGGCAGCGTGACATCTTAATTCGTCTCAGTGAATTGCAGTACAAGCGCAATGATATTGAGCTACAACGTGGTACTTATCGTGTGCGCGGTGAAGTGATTGATATTTTCCCCGCCGATTCTGAGCGTAATGCCATTCGAGTCGAGTTGTTCGACGATGAGATTGAACGTTTAAGTGAGTTTGACCCGTTAACGGGCCATATTATTAAACGTATCGCCCGTACGACGGTTTACCCTAAAACACACTATGTCACGCCGCGGGAAAAAATCATCGCCGCCACTGAGTTTATTAAAGAAGAACTACGCGAGCGTAAACAATATCTACTCAATAACAACAAGTTAATTGAAGCCCAGCGTATCCATGAGCGGGTGCAATACGATGTGGAAATGATGGTGGAGTTGGGTTATTGCTCTGGCATCGAAAACTACTCGCGCTATTTGTCTGGCCGCGCACCGGGGGAAGGACCACCAACCTTACTCGACTACTTGCCTGCCGACGGCTTATTAATTATCGATGAATCCCATGTGACAGTGCCGCAAATCGGCGCTATGTACAAAGGTGACCGTTCCCGTAAAACCACACTTGTGGAATACGGTTTCCGCTTACCGTCCGCCTTGGATAACCGACCGCTCAAGTTTGAAGAGTTTGAGCAATTGATGCCGCAAACTATCTATGTGTCGGCAACACCGAGTGCCTACGAGCTGGAAAAGAGCGAAGGCGAGATTGCTGAGCAGGTCGTGCGGCCAACGGGATTACTCGATCCTGAATTAGAAGTGCGCCCTGTTGGGACCCAAGTGGACGATTTATTGTCTGAAATCGCCAAGCGAGTGGCCGTCAATGAGCGGGTGTTAGTGACGACGCTCACTAAGCGTATGTCGGAGGATTTGACCGAATACCTCGACGAACATGGCGTAAAAGTGCGTTATCTGCATTCGGACATTGACACTGTCGAACGGGTTGAGATCATCCGCGATCTGCGTTTAGGTAAGTTTGATGTGTTGGTTGGGATCAACTTATTGCGCGAAGGCTTAGATATGCCTGAAGTGTCATTGGTGTGTATTTTAGATGCCGATAAAGAGGGCTTCTTGCGCTCTGAACGCTCGCTCATCCAAACGATTGGCCGCGCGGCGCGTAACGTCAATGGTAAAGTGATCCTCTATGCCGATCGCATCACCAATTCGATGGAGAAAGCGATAGGTGAAACTGACCGACGTCGTGAACGTCAGCGGGCGCACAACTTAAAACACGGTATCACGCCTAAGGGCGTCGTTAAACGGATCACCGATGTGATGGATGTGGATGATGGCCGCGACAGTAAAGCTGTGTATGGCAAAGTGGCTGAGCCTAAGTCCCATTATCATAAAGCCGATGCGGCAGAGTTAAGCCATCAAATTGATCAGCTTGAGAAGAAGATGCATGAACATGCGCGCAACTTAGAGTTTGAACAAGCGGCGGCAATGCGTGATGAAGTCAAGCACCTGCGGGACCTGTTGATCAAAGCCTAGATTTATTCTTGCGCTTAGCATTAAAAAAGCCGTCCAGCAATCATGCTGCGACGGCTTTTTAATATCTTGACTTGGATTAAGCAGGGACTTTTGATTGGCTCATTTTTAGCTTGATAAACACTGCTAAAGCGCAAATCAGCCCGCAGATTAAGCCGACCAAATGCGCCTCGGTTGCCACGCGCGCACCTATCATGGCGGTGACATCACTGCTGGCACCATAAAGCTGTTCGTAACCGACCTTGATGATAACGCCAACGAGCAGCAGATAGCCTGAGCGCAGCTTACGGACAATATCCTGCACTGCGCCGTAGGCGAACAAACCATGCAACATACCGCTTAAGCCGACATAACCGAGCAATTGCGGATAGCCTAAATACAAGCCTATACCTTCAAGTAAACATAACACGAAAAATAGTGCACTTAAGCCTTTGAGATGATAATGAAAATGGTGCAAAAATAGCACCACCCACAGCCCTGCAAGGTTCATCAATAGATGCCATTGATTCGTGTGCAGTAAATTTCCACTGATTAATCGCCACCATTCACCCTCACTAATTGCACTGCGGCGATAGGCGAGTAAGTTATCGACATCGGGGCTTGCTAAGCCTGCGGCATACAAACCCGCACAGATCAGACTCACCATCAGCGCGACCCAATAGGGACTGCGTGTCATGCTTTTGGCTCGCTGGCGTCAAGCTCAGCCATGACCGCTGCTTTATTCTGTAGATAGTCATCTAATCCACGTTTGCGAAGATGACAGGCAGGGCAATCACCACAGCCATCGCCAATCACGCCGTTATAACAAGTGAGAGTATGGTGGCGAACCAGATCAAGTTGCTGATATTTATCCGCCAGTGCCCAGGTTTGTGCCTTATTGAGCCACATTAAAGGCGTGATGATTTTTAGTTGTTTATCCATGCCTTGAACCAAGGCGGATTCCATCGCTTTGACAAAATCGTTACGACAATCAGGGTAGCCTGAAAAATCGGTTTCACACACGCCTGTGATAATCGCTTGCGCCCCTAATTGATAGGCATAAATACCTGCAAGCGTTAAAAATAAAATATTACGGCCGGGCACGAAGGTATTGGGTAAGCCATTTTCCATCAACTCGTGTGAAACGGGTATTGCATCACGGGTGAGGGCTGAAATAGCTAACTCATTAAGTAAGGTGACATCCATGACTTTATGGCTGGTGATCTTCAGGCGTTTTGCTAAGGATTTGGCAACTTCAATTTCTTCGCGGTGACGTTGACCGTAGTCAAAAGTGATCCCATGTACTTCATCGTACTGGGTTAGGGCTTGAATAAGACAGGTTGTTGAGTCTTGTCCGCCACTGAATACCACCACTGCTTTGGACACCACTGTTTTTGACACTAAGCTCGTTGACATAAAGGATTTCACTTCACCGTAGAACAGGTATAAATAGGGCGTTAGTGTAACTCAGGCCATAGGGCTTGCAAACTCTGACTATAGGGTCGAAATAGGCTTTCTCGGCGCAAAGACTTGCAGCTCAAGCTAAAATCCACTATAAATGCCGCCCCAGAAAAGTGGAACGTCAGTATGAATTACCCTGTCAACGAAGTATTTGAAACCATTCAAGGTGAAGGTGTTTTTACCGGAGTGCCTGCTATATTTGTCCGCCTACAAGGTTGTCCTGTGGGATGTGCTTGGTGCGATACGAAACAGACATGGGATGTGCTTGAAGCCAATAAGGTGTCGCCAGAGCAAGTGATTACCGTGGACGGCACCATTGGTCGCTGGGCTGATCATACGGCGCAAAGTCTTATCGCTGCTTTTCACGCTAAAGGTTTTACTGCGCGGCATATCGTGATCACCGGCGGTGAGCCTTGTATGTACGATTTACGCGAATTAACCGAGACCTTGCACAGTCAAGGCTTTGCGACTCAAATCGAAACCAGTGGCACCTTCGAAATCAACTGTGCCGATGACACTTGGGTGACAGTATCACCCAAGGTGAACATGAAAGGGGGCTATCAGGTATTAGCACAGGCGCTGAACCGTGCCAATGAGATTAAGCATCCTATCGCTACTGAAAATCACATCGATGAACTTGATGAATTACTGCAAGACATCGATATTTCAGCGAAAACGATTTGCCTGCAGCCGATTAGTCAAAAGCCTAGAGCGACAGAACTGGCGATGAAAGTGTGTATCGCCCGTAATTGGCGCTTATCGATCCAGACCCATAAGTATTTGAATATTGATTAATGCTAATCTGCAAAGCATAAAAAACGCCTCACAGTTGTGGGGCGTTTTTTATGGTGGATGTTTTGTGGATTCTAAACCTAACGACTTAATACAGTTGCTTAATCAAGCTCACTTAACTGGCCGAAATGATTAAATGCTGCAAGTTGGCGCTGATAGGGCGCAATATCGCCGATGTTAGCTGCAATCCAATCTGTATCGTAATAAGTATCAAGGTAACGCTCACCCGAGTCACAAATGAGGGTCACTATTGAGCCTTGCTCTCCACGCGCTTGCATTTGTACGGCAAGTTGCAATGCGCCGTACAGGTTGGTTCCTGTGGATGCGCCGGTTTTGCGGCCAATTAATTGTTCTAACCAATGAATCGTCGCCACCGATGCGGCGTCGGGAATTTGCAGCATAGTATCGACAACTCTAGGAATAAACGATGGCTCGACTCGGTCGACCTATGCCTTCAATCTTACTGCCATTGCAACAGGTTAAGCTGGCATCGCCGCTCTGATAGAAATCAAAAAAAACGGAGTTTTGCGGGTCGACTACGCAAAGTTGTGTTGCCAACCTCTGATAGCGAATGTAGCGGCCTATGGTCGCCGATGTGCCGCCAGTGCCTGGGCTCATCACTATCCACCGCGGGATAGTGTGTGGCTCGCGCTCCATCTGATTGAAAATCGAGTTAGCGATATTGTTATTACCGCGCCAGTCGGTTGCACGCTCGGCGTAGGTGAATTGATCCATATAATGGCCGCCGAGCTCTGCGGCAAGGCGCGCCGATTCTGCGTAAATCTCACTGGAATGATCGACAAAATGACATTGGCCGCCATAGAAAGTGATCTGCTCAATCTTCTTTTTAGCTGTGCTTTTGGGCATCACGGCAATAAAAGGTAAACCGAGTAAGCGGGCAAAGTAGGCTTCAGAAATCGCCGTACTGCCCGATGAGGATTCGATAATTGGCGTGCCTTGCTTAATCCAGCCGTTACACAGGGCATAGAGGAAGAGTGAGCGGGCGAGGCGATGCTTCAAACTCCCTGTCGGGTGGGTACTTTCATCTTTAAGATAAATATCTATGCCATCGAGCATAGGTAATTCAAGCTTAATCAAGTGGGTATCGGCGCTACGCTGAAAATCCGCTTCAATCTTGCCTATTGCGTGGGCTTCCCATGTTGGGCAGAGTCTGTGAGCGCTGTGAGAATCC
Organism: Shewanella sp. SM55; assembly: GCF_025654025.1. NCBI lineage: Bacteria > Pseudomonadati > Pseudomonadota > Gammaproteobacteria > Alteromonadales > Shewanellaceae > Shewanella > Shewanella sp. SM55. The sequence continues at coordinate 185,156 of NZ_JAKKRS010000006.1, forward strand.
ACTGGTGGTTGAATCGTGTTAGAAATCATAGTAGTCACATCGAAAGGGATCATTTACAGAGCATATCACAGGGACGGGCAAAGCGGTTTTATTGGATGAGCTTGAAGTCATTCGCTTAAAGTAGAGCACGACGTAATTGAAATCAAAAACAAATGTCGCTCACCAAGAGGTTTACTTAATATAGAAATGCCAAGAATTTAATTAGATTAAGCTGGAACAGTCAGATTAAGTTGAAAAAGACTATGCGGAAGTGGAACAAGAAGGATATGCGAGAGTGAAAGAAATGGTGGAGGGAGAAGGATTCGAACCTTCGAAGGCTGAGCCGTCAGATTTACAGTCTGATCCCTTTGGCCACTCGGGAACCCCTCCACAAACTTTCTTTTTAGCTTTACAACTGACTTTTAAAATTGTCTTTCAAAACATCATCAATAACGGACTTGTTTATCAAGACAAAACTAAACATTGGCCATGTTTAGTTTTTGAAAATGATTCTCTGCGTTAGAGATAAAGATGGTGGAGGGAGAAGGATTCGAACCTTCGAAGGCTGAGCCGTCAGATTTACAGTCTGATCCCTTTGGCCACTCGGGAACCCCTCCACGAATACCTTTAACGCTTTTGTAAAACTCTACATCATTTTCGAACAACACGATAAAACTTGCAGTGCAAATGGTGGAGGGAGAAGGATTCGAACCTTCGAAGGCTGAGCCGTCAGATTTACAGTCTGATCCCTTTGGCCACTCGGGAACCCCTCCTCAATTGCGGCCGCCATAGTAGTCAGAAACCTTTTCCATGTAAATACCCAATTTAAAAATATTCCTAAAGTTATGTATCAAATGGTCGATTAACTAACAACGAATTGTTTTGACGATGTTTTTTTATGCAAATTGATGTTCCTTTAGTCAACGAAGCCCAAATTGGCACCCGCTTAAACGCGGCGATAGAAAACGACAGACGGGGCGAATTCGCCCTGTTGCTGTCGTTACTGTCGGTTGACGCACGGGACATGGCACAATTCCAATGGCAAAATGAACTCGATATGGCGCAAAAATTACAGCGTCAGTTCGAATTACCACCGCAGCAAAGTTTAATGGCGGATTTATCGTCTGCTGAACCAGTGGTTGATAACAGCAGTATTTTTATGGCTCAAGGTCCACGTGCGTTTCAATTACAACAAGCATTGCGACCGGAAGCCTTAGTCATCCGTGGCGGCGAGTCAGTCGCAATGGCAGAAGCGTTAAGTAACTGTGACCATGTGACTCAGCTGAGGCAAAGGGGCCAATTAACCGCACCCAAAGTCGAGATCATGCACTTTGCTGATCAATTGGCAATCCAACGTAATCTTGTGCCTTTGCTCGCCTCAGCCTAAGGCCGTCTTCCCGCAAGTGATCTTCAATACCCATCGGGTCAATCTGATCCATTTCGATAAATAAGCGTGAGCTAAAGCCAGTTATCTTGAAGCTTAATTACCTATAATTCGTATTAACCTATCGAGTTAAAATTTACCGCGTTAAAAATTTAACGAGCATATTTTAGTGATGCCGTTAATCAGTCGCTCTATACATTAAGGAATACAGATGAAAGGCATAATAGAAGCACAGAGCCCGACAGTGAATGACACTTGCACCGATTGCGGCAGCTTTGTCGATATCGGCGCCGTTATTGATGAGCACGATACGTTATTGACGTTAAATTTTGTTGGCGATAGCGCTCAAGCGGATGCCGAAAGCATGGCAACACGCGCTCAAACTCGATTTGCTGAAGTGCAAACTGAATTTGTGACTAAAGCTGAAGGCGTCGACTTACTGCTGACCTTCAATGTCAGTGCGGAAAAAATGATTTTTCAATTGGAAAACGGCCTGTAATTTTTAGAGCAGCACTTTAGTTTTTAGTCGGTTATAGATGTCACGGAAATCGCGCTAATTGCCTAAAAATGCTGCTATTGTTAACCAAATTGTAATAAATTGTGCCACATGTTGCTGTGCTTACAACAGTTAGTGTAATCTGCCTCCAAATAAGAATAATTCAATCAGCTTAATTCTAAATTTCAAGGTAAGTTTGCTAACAGCAAAGACCTTTAGCCCAACACGAAGTTTTGTAGGGAACCAGCGTGAAGCGACGTCAGCATCAGCATTTATTGGAGTCTTTGGTACAGTCAACTGCAAAACAGCAGGGCGATTTCACAAAGACGGCAGAGTTAACCACAGAGTTGTTGTGCCAGAATTTAGCGGTTTCTTTGGTATCAGTGTGGACTTTTTCATCTGATCAACAAACCCAATCACTCGTCGCACAATTTGGTTCTATGATGTTGCAAGACATTCATCGACCTAAGTTATTACAAGATTGTCCCCGGTATGTACACGAGCTCAAAACTCTGCGCCATATCGATGCAGGCAATGCCCTGACCGATCCACGTTTAAGTGAATTGGCTGAGTGCTATTTTATCCCGCGGCAAATCAACTCGAGTCTCGACATCGCCATTCGCATCAATGGTCATCTCGAAGGTGTGCTCTGCATCGAGCGGGCACAATTGACTCCCCACTGGCATGACAGTGAAATTCACCTCGCGTGCCAGATGGCTGACCAATTAGCCCTGACCTTAGCGACAAAACACAGCTACGATAAAGAAGAAAGCTTGAGTTTATTTCGCTGTGCCACTGAACAATCGCGACAAATCAGTATGTTAATTAATCTGCATACTGAAAAAGTCGAGTATGTGAATCAGGCGCACAGTGAAATCACCGGCATACCCCGTGAGCAGATTATCGGCGCGAATATCCGTGAGTTGGCTTTTTTCAAGCAGCATGCCCAATTAGCCGAGCAAACCCTAGCGCAAATCTTTAGGGGGGAAATTGCCAAAGGCGAAGTGCAGTTTAGTCGTGCCGATGGCAGTCGTTATTGGCTGACATACGTGCTGAGTCAGTTCATTACCGATCGCGGTAATCATTATGCCTTGGTCTCGTGTGAAGAAAATACCGATGAGCATAACTATAAGTCAGAGCTTGAACGGCTTGCTTGGCGTTGTGGATTAACGGGACTACATAACCGTACTCATTTTAATCGAGTCCTTGAACGTACCACGAAGGGACTGTTGTTATTAGTTGATTTAGTGGGATTTAAGCGTTTTAACGATACCTATGGTCATGAAAATGGCGATAGCTTGTTGATAGAAATTGCCCGCCGCTTGAAACATTTTTCTGAGATTAATAAGGCCACCGAAATTGCCCGCGTCGGCAGCGATGAATTTGCCGTGCTGTTGACCGATGATAATGCGGTTTACGATCTCGATTATTTTAGTACGCGCCTGTATCAACATCTTGCCATGCCTATTTTAATCGGCCGCGAGCAAGTCGAACCAAAGCCTGCTTTAGCTGTGGTTGATATTGCCTCTGTGGCGAGTTTGTTTGCCCCATTAACCTGTGCCGATATTGCAGTGCAGTATGCTAAAAAGAAAAAAGGCACTGCAATCCAAGTATTTAACAGCACGTTATTGAGTGCATTTAAAGAGGATGCGCAGATAGAACGTGATTTACACAGTGCGATCCGTGGTCGTCAGTTTGAGCTTTATTATCAGCCTCTGAGGGATCTTGAGCAGAATACCTATATTGGCGCCGAAGCCTTAATCCGTTGGCACCACCCTAAAAGAGGCGTGTTATTTCCAGCTTCCTTTATTGATATTGCAGAGCAGTCGGGGATGATTAATTCTATCGGCAGTTGGGTTTTAGAGGCCGCATGTCGACAGTTAAACCTATGGCAGCATCATAATGCCGATATGACAATGCATGTGAATGTGTCGGCTCGTCAGTTCTTCAGTGGTAATTTATTCGAGCAAGTGTGGCAGTTGTTGACGCGTTATCGCTTGAAACCGAAGACGTTAATCTTAGAGATCACTGAGACTGAATTGATGGGTGATATTCGCCACGCGACCTTGTTATGTCAAGAATTAGCAGAATTAGGCGTAGGGCTCGCGATTGACGATTTTGGGACGGGTTACTGCTCTATGCGTTATTTGAAGCAGTTTCCGATCAGTAAACTTAAAATTGATCGTTCGTTTATTTCAGATCTTACCGTCAGCCGCGAAAGTCGCGAAATTGTGTCAGCCATTATTGCCATGGCGAATGCATTGAATATATCTCTGACGGCAGAAGGGGTTGAAACCCTTGAGCAAGAAGCATTTTTAGCGAAAAGTTTTTGTCATCAGGCACAGGGTTATCTCTATAGTCCTGCATTACGGGAGCCTGAGTTTGCACAATTTATCTTGTCGGCGAAAAGCGCTTCAGTCATAACCCACTAAAGTTACAATTATTTCAAATGTGCTGCTCACGATAAAATAAAGGCAACCTAGGTTTGTAATCTAGGTTGCCTTTATTATTCATCTCTGTGCTTGTTCAATCAGCACTATAAACCTTCACCGTCATTCTCCAGTGCAGCTCAGCACTGTATACCTATTAAGATTTTAAGCAGCATTGTTTGAATTTTTTGCCACTATGGCAAATACAGAGGTCATTTCTACCGGGTAATTTAGCCGTCATTTGCTGGCCTTGGCTGTAATACCAGCGACTTGCTTGGTAGATAAATTCGGATCGCTCATAGATAGCATCAATTTCACCATCGAGCTTATACCAAGCTTTAAAGGTAACTGTGCCATGTCGTTGTTCAGCTATCGCCGCTTGAGCATTGTGGCTTGGTGTTTCAGTACTGCTCTGTACATCTAATCCTAACCAATGTGGGTGAGGACCAGCATTGAGGCTCGTGAGAGTAAGGCCATTTAGATAGTCTGGATGATGTGTTTTTAAAATGTAATCAAAATTTTTCAATACAAATGCGCAGAAGCGTGAGCGCATAAGCTGTTCAGGAGTACGGGCAATGACTTGCCCAGAGTCTACATGCGTATGCAGTGGACCACAGCAATCTTGATAGCTTATTCCACTACCACAGGGGCAGGTTTGCTTAGTTGTAGTCATGTTAGCTAAATCTTTAATTTAATTGTATTTGTTTAAATTTATTCTATTTCTATCTAAATGCGCTAGATGTGAGATAGTCCATTTAAACGTAATCGGCATTAACATTAGGGTAATTTTTTACCCGCAGGTAAAGGCGGAAATTGGCGACCATAATATAAGTTAGGTACCGGTTTCGCATTCAGATAATAGCTAGGTTCTGCGCGGTTATTGGTATCTAAGCTCACTTTCCATTGGGTGGATGAGACTTTTTCTGTACCAATAGCAAATTTGCCAGCAAATTCACTCACAGGTTCTCCGGTTTCTTGTGCCGGGTAAAATCGAACCAAATAATAGCCTGTATCTATGGCACCATTACCGATAATTTTGCGTTTAGTAATGCGAAAATCCACGTCGATAGTGGCTTTTTTGGCACGGATTTTATCGAAAAACTTCTTGTAAATGGCGACAATATTGTCTCGTCCATAGTAAATTTCTTTACTTTGACTCTCAGATAAGTAGCTAGCGTCATCAGCGTAAATCTCACGGGTCACCTCAGGGGACAATTGATTAAAAGCGCTAATAAACAAAGGGTAATTAGCGTTGATCAATTGATCATCAGTGGATTTTGTATGAGTTTTAGCTGGATTGGCTAAGCTTGGCAGTGACAATAAGCACATCAGGACTAGCGGCAAAAATTTCATTACTTTATTCTAATCTGGCAATCATGGCGTCACTATAATGGAGGCGCCCGCTGAACTAAAGCCTTGAATGTTTACAAAGTGTGTTTCTGTACAAGAGTGTGAAGTAAAGGAGCTTGCCATGCTGGATGATGAATCAGCACTGTTTTTTGAGGAAATGGCTGGAGTCGTGCCACTAAAAGGCGATATGCCAGTGGTAAATTTAGCACCGAAAGCGTTGACGGCAGAGCAAATACACAGACGCGATGCTTTACAACGCGAAGCCTTTCTAGCGTGTATGCCACTGGATTTAAAAGCGTTTCCACAGCAAGCGCCAGATGACATTGTGAGCTTTAAGCGTGAGGGGGTACAAGGCGGCGTTTTTAAACGACTCCGAATGGGGCAATACAGCATCAAGATGGAGCTTGATGTGCATGCTTATCGGTTAAACCAAGCTCGTGATGCCGTCCTTAACTATTTACTGGCAGCGCAGGCACATGGTGAACGCTGTGTCATGTTGATCCACGGTAAAGGCTATCAGAGTCAACCCTTTGCAGGATTGCTCAAATCAGCTGTGTGCTATTGGTTATCACAACTCGACATGGTGCTTGCCTATCATTCGGCGAAAACCGAGCAGGGCGGTGCTGGGGCACTTTACGTGATGTTAACTAAGTCAGAACAGCTTAAGCTTGAAAACCGTGAAGCCAATCGTAAAGGCATGGGATGGCGTTAGATTAAACAGATAAGTATTGAATAAAAATGCCCAATTTTATTGGGCATTTTGTTTTATGTTATTGGGCATTTTGTTTTATGTTATTGGGTGATGATTTTATGAACCCTTACCAACCACACTGGCGGTTTGCGGTGGTATTTTGCTCATCTAACCATGTTTTAAGTGGGGTAAAGTAATCGAGCACCGCTTTTGCATCCATCGTTTCTTTGCCGGTGACTTCTTTCAATGCTTCTGGCCAAGGTTTACTTAAGCCTAACTCGAGCATCTTATTGAGTTTCTCTCCCGCGGCTTGATTGCCATAAATACTGCATCTGTGTACCGGACCTTTATCGCCTGCAGTTTCACACAGCGCTTGATGGAATTGGAATTGCAAAATATGCGCTAGGAAGTAACGGGTGTAGGGTACATTGCCTGGTACATGGTATTTAGCACCCGGATCAAAATCTGCTTCACTACGTTCAGTCGGTGCTTTGACGCCTTGGTATTTTTCCCTCAGTTCCCACCAAGCTTGGTTATATTGGGCAGGCGTGATTTCGCCGCTAAACACTTTCCAGCGCCACTGATCTATCATCAGGCCAAAGGGCAAGAAAGCAATTTTGTCTAAGGCTTGTTTTAGTAAGAGGCCGATATCCTTAGATGCATCAGGCACTTCTTCTAATAAGCCGATTTGCTTTAAATAGCTTGGCGTGATTGACAGTGCAATCGTGTCACCAATTGCTTCATGGAAACCGTCGTTAGCGCTGTTTTTAAACAGGAAGGGTTGTTGCTTATAAGCGCGTTGATAGAAGTTATGCCCAAGTTCGTGGTGGATAACGCTAAAATCTTCGGCAGTTTTTTGGATACACATTTTAATGCGGATATCGTCGAGATTATCGAGATCCCACGCCGAAGCGTGACAAACCACATCACGGTCCTTTGGCTGAACGAATAGAGAACGTGCCCAAAAACTTTCTGGCAATGGTGCGAACCCTAATGATGTGAAGAAGCCTTCGGCTTGTTTCACCATTTTATGCTCGTCATAGCCTTTCTTTGCCAGTAACTCAGTGACATCGTAACCCGGATCGGCATTGTCAGGGGCGACGAGATCATACACATTGCCCCATTGCTGGGCCCACATGTTGCCAAGTAAGTGTGCCGGGATGGGGCCAGTGCTCGGTGCGACGGTATCGCCGTACTCTTTATTCAATTCTCCCCGTACGTAGCAGTGCAAGGACTCATAAAGAGGCTTAACTTGGCCCCAAAGACGGTCGAGTTCCTGTGAAAAATCATCGGGTTTCATATCATATTGACTGCGCCATAGTTCAGACAGGTTGGCATAACCAAGATCCTTTGCGCCTTCATTGGCCAGTTCCACTTCACGTTGAAACAAGGGACGCATAGGTTTGGCGATTTCACGCCAGCCTTTCCACGCTTCCAGTAATTTTACGGGATCTCGTGATTCGGCCATTAAGCTCGATAGCTCAGGCTGAGTCATACACTTGCCGTCGGCAAAACAGTATTTTCCTTTGCCGTATAAGCCATTTAATTCTGAACTAATTTGCGCCAGCTCGGTATTTTTCGCAGGATCGAGCGGCGCGGGTAACACTAACGCACTGCGCAGGATATTGAGCTTGCGGGCATTTACGGGATCGAGTTGCACATTGGCATACTTAGCCGCCTCGGTTGCAAATTTTACCGACGCTGCACTGACCTTTTCGCCGACTGCGGCAGACTGGGCCGCGGTATCATCAGTAATAAAGTTGCTGTAAATCCACTCGGCGCGATTAGATTCAATCGATAATTCGGCCATCTTGGCTTCAGCATCGTTAATAAAAGCAATGGCTTGTGCTTTATCTGGGGCGGTATTGATGACAGCTGCTTCTGCAGTAGCTGTTTTGTCTGTTTTACTTTGTGCATCATTACAGGCCGTTAATCCCAGCGCGAGTGCCACTGTGAGGGCGATTTTACTGCGACGATTCAATGAAATAACCATGTCTAGTTTTCCTTGTTGTTTTTGTGTTACACAGTTTACCTAAACCACAGGGTTATTGCACAAGGGTTAATTGACTTGTTTTTAACACTTATTCGGACATGTACGACATACCGCTTGTATCACAGACTAGAAAGCGGTGAATTTGTCCAATTTTAGTTTGACATCCGTGGTGCCAATGTTTAATTTAAACGAGTGTTTTAAATTAATTCAAGGTCACGGAATGGCAAGTCGATCCGATACAAAAACTAGAATACTTGATGCCGCAGAAAAACTGTTCGCCGAACGGGGCTTTTCTGAGACTTCCTTGCGACTCATTACCAGCAAAGCTGAGGTGAATTTAGCATCGGTCAATTATCACTTTGGTTCTAAAAAAGAGCTGATCCGTGCAGTGTTAGCCCGCTATTTAGACGTATTTATGCCTGCTGCTTCAAGCCAAATTCACCGTTTAAATGCCGCTCCAGCACAAGCTACACTCGAAGAGATCCTGTCTTCTTTGGTCGATCCTTTATTGGATTTAAACGCGCTTCGTACCGAAGGCACCACGATCTTCCTGCAGCTTTTAGGCCGTGGCTATATCGAAAGCCAAGGGCATTTACGTTGGTTTATCACTACCCATTACGGCCAGCATCTGGATGCTTTTGTTAAAGCCGTTTCGGCCAGTGCACCACATATTCCACCCGCTGAAATGTTTTGGCGCTTACACTTTACCTTAGGCACTATCGTATTCACTATGGCCTCCGCCGATGCCCTAAACGATATCGCTGCTGCTGAGTTTGGTGAGCATAACGACATCGAAGCCGTGATCCGTAAAGTGATCCCCTACATGGCGGCTGGCGTATCAGTCCCCGTTTCTTCTTAATTAAAAGGTCTTGATAATGTTGACGATTATAATTCTTGCCCTGATAGCCATTGTCGTGTTGTTTGCGGTGAAAAATATCCGGATGCAGTTTATTACCCGCCCAGTTTTTAGTTTTTTCAAGAAGGTCTTGCCGCCACTTTCCGATACCGAGCGTGAAGCGATGGAAGCGGGTGATGTCTGGTGGGAAGGGGAGTTATTTCGCGGAAATCCTAACTGGAATACCTTGCATAGCTATGGCAAACCCACGCTAACTGCAGAAGAAAAAGACTTTATTGATAATCAAGTGATGACAGCACTGACGATGATCGATGATTTCGACATAGTGCATAACCGCAAGGATTTACCGCCAGAGCTGTGGGAATACTTTAAGAAAGAAGGTTTCTTCGCACTGATCATTCCGAAGAAATTTGGTGGTAAAGCTTTCTCTGCCTATGCAAACTCGACCATTGTCAGCAAATTAGCCAGCCGTAGCGTAAGCGCTGCTGTTACTGTGATGGTGCCGAACTCTTTAGGCCCAGGTGAGTTGCTGACCCACTATGGTACGAGCGAGCAGAAAGAACGTTGGTTACCTGCTTTAGCTAAAGGCGATGAAATTCCTTGTTTTGCATTAACTGGTCCAGAAGCGGGCAGTGATGCCGGCGCTATCCCAGATGTGGGTATTGTGTGCCGTGATACCTTCAATGGCGAAGAAATGCTCGGGCTAAAACTCACCTGGGATAAGCGTTATATCACGCTGGCGCCTGTAGCGACGGTTCTGGGGTTAGCATTCCAAATGCGCGATCCTGAAGGTCTGCTTGGCGATAAGAAAAACTTAGGCATTACCTGTGCGTTGATCCCAACGGATCATCCTGGTGTGGTTATTGGTCGTCGTCATAATCCGCTGGGTATGGCGTTTATGAACGGTACTACTCAAGGTAAAGAAGTGTTTATTCCGCTGGATTGGATTATCGGTGGCCCTGAGTTTGCCGGTAAAGGCTGGCGTATGCTGGTTGAGTGTTTGTCAGCGGGCCGCGGTATTTCATTGCCAGCATTGGCAACGGCTTCTGGTCACATGGCGACGAAGACGACAACGGCTTACAGCTATGTGCGTCACCAGTTTGGTATGGCAATTGGTCAGTTTGAAGGGGTGCAAGAAGCGCTGGCGCGTATTATTGCCAACACTTATCAGTTAGAAGCTGCGCGTCGTTTAACAACCACGGGTATCGATCTAAAAGTCAAACCTTCGGTCGTGACCGCGATAGCTAAGTACCACATGACTGAATTAGGCCGTTCTGTGATGAATGATGCCATGGATATTCAATCGGGTAAGGGCATTCAATTAGGACCTAAAAACTATTTAGGCCACCCTTATATGTCGAATCCAATTTCGATCACTGTGGAAGGCGCGAATATTCTAACCCGCTCATTGATGATTTTTGGTCAAGGTGCGACTCGCTGCCATCCATACGTGCTTGCCGAAATGGAAGCCGCAGCGATGGAAAACCAACATGAAGCCTTAGAGCGTTTTGATGCGTTATTAATGGGTCACATGGGTTATGCCACGCGTAATGCTTTCAGTGCTTTGTTTAGCGCGTTAAGCGGTAGCCGTTTTGGCAGTGCGCCAGTGAGCGGTGAAACTAAGCAGTACTATAAAGATATGTCGCGTATTTCGTCTGCATTAGCCTTAATGACAGATTTATCTATGCTGATCATGGGCGGCGATTTAAAACGCAAAGAAATGCTGTCGGCACGTATGGGTGATGTGCTCAGCCAGTTGTATTTAGGCTCAGCGACCTTGAAGTTATTTGAAGATAATGGCCGTCAACAGGACGATTTGCCTGCGGTACGTTATGTAATGGCCAATCGTTTGCACTTGGCGGCTAAAGCGTTGGAAGACACGATTCGTAACTTCCCGAGCCGTCCTGTGGCCTGGTTACTGCGCGGCTTAATTTTCCCGCTGGGTAATCACTTCACTGCACCGAGCGACAAAATGGCGACCGATTTAGTTAGCGGCATGTTGAAGCCTGGCCCTGCTCGCGAACGTATTACTTTCTTATGTCCTGAATTTGAAGGGGATAAGGGCGGTATTGCTGAAGTTGAGCAAGCATTTATCGCGCAATATGCCTGTAAAGATATCTATAAAAAACTGAAGAAAGCGCAGCGTGCCGGTGAGTTGCCAGCAAAAGTGCCGAATCTAGTCTTGTTTGCAAAAGCACTCGAGACTGGCGTTATCACTGCCGACGAAGAACAAAAGTTACAGCATGCTGATAAGCTGCGCTTAGCGGCAATTAATGTGAATGATTTCGAAGCGTTATAGTGATTGTTAGTGTTTGATGTTAGCGTTTAATGTTAGTGCAGTTTGGTCTAAGCGGTGTTAAGTTCGATAGCTAAGCCGCTTAGGCCGTTTGGATTTCCCTCTGAAATGAGAGACCAACAAATCTTCATCAACAGAAATCTGCACTTACAGAAAATAGTCAATATAAAAAAACCACCTTCATGAGGTGGTTTTTTATTGGCTTTTTTCTAACGAGCTTGAGTTGTTAGAAGAAGCTTAAGCAACCTAAGCTACGATCAACACTTTACAGGTGTTAGTGCCGCCGATGGTTTCCATTGCATCGCCTTTGGTCATCAGCACCATATCACCGCTATTCAAATAACCAGCCGCAGTTAATGCTTCTAACGCTTTTTGCGCTAGCTCATCGGCTGGGTGGATAGTTGAATCGAAGTAGATTGGCAACACGCCGCGGTACAAGGCCATTTTGGCTAAGGTTGTTGCGTGACGTGATAAACCCAGGATTGGCAGTGAAGAACTGATACGAGACATCAACTGTGGTGTTGCACCCGATTCAGTCAGAGCGATAATCGCCTTAACGCCTTCTAGGTGGTTTGCTGCATACATAGTTGATAGTGCAATGGTTTCTTCAACTGAAGTGAAACGCACATCTAATCTATGTTTAGACACAATCACACTTGGGTGAGATTCAGCGCCAACACACACGTTTGCCATTGCCTTAACGGTTTCTTCTGGGAAGTCACCGGCAGCAGTTTCAGCAGATAACATCACAGCATCGGTACCATCAAGCACAGCGTTCGCCACGTCCATCACTTCGGCGCGGGTTGGCATTGGGCTTGAAATCATCGATTCCATCATCTGAGTGGCAGTGATGACGACTTTATTCAGTTGGCGTGAACGGGCGATTAACTTCTTCTGCACTGCAACGAGTGCAGCATCACCAATTTCAACACCTAAGTCACCACGGGCAACCATAACAACGTCAGACGCTAAGATCACATCATCCATAGCGGCATCGGTCGCAACGGCTTCAGCACGTTCTACTTTAGCCACGATCAAGGCATTGCAACCGGCTTGACGGGCAAGATCACGGGCGTAATCTAAATCAGCACCACTGCGCGGGAAAGACACGGCTAAATAATCCACTTGGATCATTGCCGCAGTCAAAATGTCAGCTTTGTCTTTTTCGGTTAGCGCAGCAGCAGAAAGTCCGCCGCCTTGCTTGTTAATACCTTTGTTGTTAGATAAAGGGCCCGCCACAGTCACTGTGGTATGCACTTTACGGCCTTCAACACGCTCAACGCGTAATTGAACACGGCCATCATCTAACATCAGGATATCATCAACAGTCACATCGTCTGGCAATTGCTTGTAATCGATACCCACTTGGGTCTCGTCGCCTTCACCTTTGGCTAACTCGGCATCAAGTACATAGGCTTGACCTAATACGAGTTGTACTTTCTTATTGTCTTTGAAAGTAGAAACGCGGATTTTAGGGCCTTGTAAGTCACCAAGAATGGCCACATGAACGCCTAACTCTTTAGCGATTTCGCGCGCTTGAGTTGCTCGTTTTAGATGATCTTCGGGGGAACCGTGGGAGAAATTAAGACGTACAACGTTTGCACCTGCCGCTATGATGCGGCGTAGGTTATCATCACGATCTGTAGCGGGACCTAGAGTGGTGACGATTTTGGTTCTGCGGAACATAAGGATACTCCGTTAAAGTTAAAAAAAATCTTGGGACTATATTACCATGCAATTCCAAATTTTGTAGTAAAGTTACAATCAAATTGATCTAAAGTTATGTATGAAAATTGTGAGGTATCGCTGATATTTGCACGATAAATGGCTAGGTTAAGGATCAACACTAGCCATTTTTAGAAAAGGAAGTGAGTTACAGTATCGGATCTTTATTGATGCGAGACTCTTTTAACACTTCTTTCACTCGTTTCAAATTATCGCGGAAACGTGGGCCTCTACGTAAGGTAAAACCCGTTGCCAATACATCTATAGTGACTAATTGGGCTAAACGCGAGGCCATAGGTAAATACATGTCAGTATCTTCTGGCACTTCCATTGTCACGGGCAGTGTACATTCCATTGACAGAGGCGAGTTGCGGGCGGTAATACCAATCACAGCTGCACCATTTTCTCTCGCTAAACGCGCTATTTCAATCAATGACTTAGTGCGGCCAGTGTGGGAAATCAATACCACCACATCGCCCTCATTACTGTTAATACAGCTCATGCGTTGCATTAGAACATCGTCAAAACAGATGACAGGCACATTAAAGCGGAAGAATTTATTTTGCGCGTCATGGGCAACTGAAGCGGATGCGCCTAGGCCAAAAAAGGAAATAGTCTTAGCTTGAGTGAGAATATCAACGGCTTTATTAATGGCTGAAATGTCTAGGCTTTGACGTGCGGTATCGAGCGAAGCCATTGAAGATTCGAATATTTTTGTCGTGTAAGACTCAGTCGAATCATCTTCTTCAACGTGGCGGCTCACATAAGGTGTACCGTTCGCAAGACTTTGTGCTAGATGTAACTTAAAATCAGGGAAACCTTTAGTATCTAAGCGGCGGCAGAAACGATTCACAGTAGGTTCACTGACATCTGCCATCTTAGCCAGTGTGGCGATGCTAGAATGTATAGCTGTCTGTGGTGATGCTAAGATCACCTCTGCAACTTTGCGTTCTGATTTACTAAAATGGGTGAGGCTTTTTTGAACCTTTTCTAGGGTATTCATACGCGTATGTCCGCTAAATTGAGAATGTAATTTTATTTATTTTTATTTCGTGGGAGCAGATCAAGACTGGCAGCCCACTAATAGACTCTATGTAGTAACTTTTCAGTACAATTTTGAAATAAGACTTTACTACCTTCAGTAATTTAAGCACAAAAAGCATATCAGATTTATGCAGCAAGTGACTAGTTAGCTAGAATGTTAATATTTATAAAAATAGATGCATTTAACAAATTCTGTTGTTATATTACAACAAAAGTGTGGATTTCTTCATCGACATGAAGGGACACGACATACAAAGGAGATCGTAACGCAATGGGCAAAACAACATCAGGCGCCAAAGCTTGTGACTTCGTACTCTTTGGTACTAAAGGCGATTTGGCACGACGCAAGTTGTTACCTTCTTTATACCAGCTAGATAAAGCTGAACTTCTCGATAAAGATACGAAAGTGATCGGTGTCGCGAAAGACGAGTTTACTCAAGATGAGTTTATCGAATTAGTCACGCTTGCATTAAACACCTTCGTGAAAGAGCCTTTGTGCGAAGAGACTCTCCAACGTTTCCTGTCCCGCTGCCACTATATAGGCACTAACTTTACCGATTCAGCGGGCTACAGTGCCTTCCATGATCTGCTCAAACCAGAAGAGCGCGTTATGGTCAGTTACTTTGCTACGCCACCTGCAATATTCGGCGACATTTGCCGTTGTTTGCATGAACAAGATCTTATCCACCCAGATTCACGCGTGGTGCTCGAAAAGCCCATCGGCTCAGATTTAGACTCTTCTCGCGTTATCAATGACCAAGTTTCCGCTTACTTCAAAGAACGTCAGGTTTACCGTATCGACCATTACTTAGGTAAAGAAACCGTACAGAACTTGATTGCACTGCGTTTTGCTAACTCTTTATTTGCCTCTAAGTGGGACAACCGTACGATTGACCACGTCCAGATCACAGTCGCAGAAGAAGTGGGCATCGAAGGCCGTTGGGGTTACTTCGACAAAGCGGGTCAGATGCGTGACATGATCCAAAACCATTTGCTGCAAGTGTTAACGCTCGTTGCCATGGATCCACCCGTTAACTTAGATGCTGACAGCATCCGTGATGAAAAAGTTAAAGTGCTTAAATCACTGCGTCCGATTAATTCAGACAATGTGTATGAAAATACCGTACGCGGTCAGTACAGCGCAGGCTTCTTAAAGGGCAGCCCAGTCCCGGGTTATTTAGAAGAAGAAGGCGCCAACCTTCAATCACACACAGAAACCTTCGTGGCGATCCGCGTGGATATAGACAACTGGCGTTGGGCGGGCGTGCCTTTCTATTTACGTAGCGGTAAACGTATGCCGTTTAAGAGCTCTGAAATTGTGGTGTATTTCAAAAACCCACCGCATAACTTATATCGCTCAAGCTACCGTAATCTGCCACCGAACAAGCTGACGATCCGTCTGCAGCCCCATGAAGGGGTTGAAATCCAGATGATGAACAAAGTGCCAGGTTTGGAGCAAAAACAACGTCTACAAACCACTAAACTCGATTTGAGCTTCTCCGATACCTTTAAAAATGAACGCATCGCCGATGCCTACGAGCGTCTATTACTCGAAGCTATGCTCGGTAATCAAGCGCTGTTCGTGCGCCGCGACGAAGTCGAGCAGGCATGGACTTGGGTGGATGGTATTATCCAATCGTGGGAACAAAGCAACGAAAAACCAAAACCTTATCCTGCGGGTACTTGGGGTCCAGTTGCGTCAGTTGCTTTGATCACCAAAGATGGCCGTTCGTGGGACGAGTAGGAGACTTTGATGATTAAAGAAACCGTATTCAAATCTTTCGATACGCCAAGTGCGTTAGAACAACAGCTTGCGAATAGAATTGCGAGCCAGTTGCAGGAAGCCGTCGATGCCCGCGGAAAAGCGAGCTTAGTCGTTTCCGGTGGTTCGACGCCGCTTAAGTTATTTCAACTATTGAGCATGAAATCCATCGATTGGAGTGATGTTTATATCACGCTTGCCGATGAGCGCTGGGTTGAAGCCGACGCCGATGCTTCTAATGAGCGTCTCGTGCGTGAACATTTATTACAAAACCGTGCGGCGAATGCCAAATTCCGCGGTTTAAAAAACATGTTTTCGACTGCAGAAGCGGGCGCCGATATGGCCGCCGAGTCCTTGTCTAACTTCCCACGTCCTTTTGATGTGGTGGTGTTAGGCATGGGTAACGATGGTCATACCTGCTCTTGGTTTCCCTGCAGTGCTGAGCTTGAAAATGCGCTCACAACCCAAGCCCTGTGTGTGGCGACGAACCCCACCACAGCGCCCCATGGTAGAATTACGCTCTCTAAGAGTGCGATTCTGAACAGCAGACAAATTTATCTGCACTTGGTCGGGGAACAGAAATTATCCGTATATCGTCAAGCGTTAGAAAGTGATGATGTCCATGCTATGCCTATCAGAGCCGTATTAGCGCAGCGTAAAACGCCCGTTGATGTGTTCTGGAGCGCTTAAGGAGTCACTATGCACTCAGTAGAAATACACTCAGTAGTTCAAGCTGTTACCGACAGAATTATTGCCCGTAGCAAAGCGTCACGTGAAGGTTATCTCGCCGCATTGAATGATGCTCGTAACCATGGTGTACACCGTAGCTCATTGAGCTGTGGCAACTTAGCCCATGGTTTTGCCGCCTGTAATCCAGACGACAAAAATGCATTGCGTCAATTGAATAAGGCGAACATCGGCATAGTGACGGCATTTAACGATATGTTATCTGCGCACCAACCCTATGAAAGCTATCCTGAATTGCTTAAAAAAGCCTGTCAGGAAGTCGGCAGTGTTGCACAAGTGGCGGGCGGTGTTCCGGCCATGTGTGACGGTGTGACTCAAGGTCAACCCGGTATGGAATTGAGCTTACTGAGTCGTGAAGTGATTGCGATGGCAACGGCTGTGGGCTTGTCTCACAACATGTTTGATGGCGCTTTACTGCTCGGCATTTGCGATAAAATCGTACCAGGTTTGCTTATCGGCGCCTTAAGCTTTGGTCACTTGCCTATGTTATTCGTGCCTGCTGGGCCGATGAAATCAGGTATCCCGAACAAAGAAAAAGCCCGTATTCGTCAGCAATTTGCCCAAGGTAAAGTGGATCGCGCGCAACTGTTAGAAGCTGAAGCCCAGTCTTACCACAGTGCAGGAACATGTACCTTCTACGGCACTGCAAACTCGAATCAGCTGATGCTTGAAGTGATGGGTCTGCAGTTACCAGGCTCGTCGTTTGTAAATCCTGATGATCCACTGCGCGAAGCCTTAAACAAGATGGCCGCTAAGCAAGTGTGTCGTTTAACCGAAATGGGTACTCAATATACCCCAATCGGTGAAGTGGTCAGCGAAAAGTCTGTGGTTAACGGCATTGTGGCACTTTTGGCTACTGGCGGTTCTACTAACTTGACGATGCACATAGTCGCCGCGGCTCGTGCTGCCGGTATTATTGTGAACTGGGATGATTTTTCTGAATTATCCGATGCTGTACCACTAGTGGCGCGCGTGTATCCAAACGGTCATGCCGATATTAATCACTTCCATGCAGCCGGTGGCATGGCGTACTTAATCAAAGAATTGCTCGATGCGGGTCTATTGCATGAAGATGTGAATACCGTTGCGGGCTTTGGTTTACGCCGTTATACCCAAGAGCCAAGGCTGCTCGACGGTGAACTGCGCTGGGTCGATGGTCCAACGACTAGCTTAGATACTGAAGTGTTAACGTCAGTCGCATCACCTTTCCAAGGCAACGGTGGCTTAAAATTACTCAAAGGTAACTTAGGCCGCGCTGTGATCAAAGTGTCAGCAGTACAAGAACAACATCGTGTCGTTGAAGCGCCCGCAGTGGTGATTGACGATCAAAACAAACTCGATGCCTTGTTCCAAGCCGGTGCTCTGGATAGAGATTGTGTTGTGGTGGTTAAAGGTCAAGGCCCGAAAGCCAACGGTATGCCAGAACTGCACAAGTTAACCCCACTATTGGGAACGCTTCAGGACAAAGGCTTTAAAGTCGCGCTGCTGACCGACGGTCGTATGTCTGGCGCGTCGGGTAAAGTCCCTGCGGCCATTCACTTGACGCCAGAAGCCTTAGATGGCGGTTTAATTGCCAAAGTCCAAGATGGCGACTTGATCCGTGTCGATGCGTTAACAGGCGAACTGAGCCTGCTTGTATCTGAAGCTGAACTTGCCACCAGAGCCGCGGGAATAGTCGATTTACATCGCTCACGTTATGGGATGGGCCGCGAGTTATTTAGTGCGCTACGTTCAAATCTAAGTAGTCCAGAAACTGGTGCGCGTTGTACTAATGCCATCGATGAACTTTATTAATACAAAGGAAGAATAACGCAATGCTTGAGAATAACTGGTCACTACAGCCACAAGATATTTTTAAACGCAGCCCTATTGTTCCTGTTATGGTGATTAACAAGATTGAACATGCGGTGCCATTAGCGCGAGCACTGGTTGCCGGCGGCATTAGCGTGTTAGAAGTGACTTTGCGTACGCCTTGTGCACTCGAAGCTATCACTAAAATCGCTAAAGAAGTGCCTGAGGCCTTAGTGGGCGCAGGGACTATCCTAAACGAAGCTCAGCTTGATCTTGCGATTGCCGCGGGTGCGCAGTTTATTATTACCCCAGGGGCAACGGTTGAACTGCTCAAAGCGGGTATGCATGGTCCAATCCCTTTAATTCCAGGGGTTGCGAGCATTTCAGAAGTGATGACGGGGATGGCGCTCGGTTACACCCACTTTAAATTCTTCCCAGCCGAAGCTTCGGGTGGTGTTGATGCGCTGAAAGCCTTCTCGGGTCCGCTAGCGGATATTCGCTTCTGCCCAACAGGTGGCATTACGCCAAGCAGCTATAAAGATTATTTAGCGCTGAAAAACGTGGATTGTATTGGTGGTAGTTGGATTGCGCCAACGGATGCAATGGAACACGGCGATTGGGATCGTATCACTCAACTTTGTAAAGATGCCATTGGCGCTTTATAAATCGAGTTTGAAATAGTGACAAAATAAAAAACCACCGCGAGGTGGTTTTTTGTCTTTTATCTTTAGCCTTTGATAAAGAATGTCTGCGATAGCCGACGCTATAGAAAGTCTAGCTTTTATAGAAACTCGTACATTTACAAACGGTCTGGCTTTATAGCAAGTCGGGCCGCGCAATGTCTGTTTACCTACATTTCCTTGCTCAGTTCCACATTTGAGCCGGCTTTTGGGCTAAATAGCTGTTGATACAGTCTGCCTGCAAACTCATCTGTCATCCCCGAAATATAGTCCGCCAACACTCTGTGACTGTTTAAACCTTGTTGCTCACTTTCGCGCCAGCGCTCTTGGGTGTTCAGTGGCAGTAAACGCTCGGGATCGGAAGCGAAGGCTTCGAATAAGCCCATCACAATCTGCTGGCCTTTATATTCGAGCATTTGGATTTCGGGTTTACGAATAACGTATTTATAAACCAGTTGCTTGAGCACATTGAGCGCAATGGCAAATTCTGGCTCTAACGTCGCATTAAAGCGCAATAATGGCTCTTCGAACACGTCATCTTCTGAGATAACAATAGCGGTGACAAAGCCATTAACGAGTGTGCCTATGGCATCTTTACGCAGGTGATGCTCATGGGAAAACAGCTTGTTGCCAATATCTGCCAGCTCTTGTTTTATCCACGCATCACTGCTGTTCGTCAGTGTCGGCGCCACATCTTGATGCCACTGGGACGCTGTGACTATGCCCATCACAATCGCATCTTCGAGATCGTGCACCGCATAGGCAATATCATCTGCCAGTTCCATAATTGAGCAATCGAAGGATTTAAACTGGGTTCGCAGATGCGGATAGTGGTGCAGGGCGGGGTGTGAACCTTGCTGAGTCGATGTAAAACGACGGCTATCTGCCTCAGATAAAGGCTCAAGCACCCAAGCGAAGATGTCGTTATCATCGTCGAAAATGCCCTTAACCGGCGGCCATTGTGACGGTTTTAACTGTCTGTGGTTGGTTATTTCACTATGCTCGCCCGCGACAAATAGCTTCGAGTGCGGCGCTGGGTATTTTAAAATCCCGAGCATGGTACGCCGACATAAGTTCATCCCAAAATCTAAGGTGTAGGGCTCAAGTTTCGATAAAATACGAAAAGTTTGGCCATTGCCTTCAAAGCCGCCGTGGTCGCGCATCATGTAATTCAATGCGACTTCACCGCCATGGCCGAAGGGAGGATGACCAATATCGTGGGCTAAACATAAGGACTCTAATAAGCTCATAGAGCAAAGCAGCTGCTTATGTTGTGGATATTTGCGTCTGAGCTGCGCGGCTATGCCAGTGCCAATTTGCGAGACTTCGAGTGAGTGGGTTAATCGGGTGCGATAGAAGTCATTCATGCCAACACCGAGCACTTGGGTCTTGGCCTGAAGGCGGCGAAAGGCGGCCGAGTGGAGAATACGCGCCCTGTCTCTTTGGTAGGGGCTGCGGTGATCAAAGCGCCGTTGTTTATCTTCACCATGACGGCGTTCTTGCCAAACACTTGAAGTCATATGCATTCCTAGCGAGAGTGGAAAATCAAAGCATCTTGTTAATTTCGTCTAAATTCAAAGTGAAACTGGGTACAAAGCAGTTCATAAAATACTGTACTGCGGGATCAGGATTCGTCGACAGCATGTCTTCGAGACGCTTACGGGCGGTATTGAATTCACTGTTGCCCGCGCGGTTTTCCTCAAGGCATTTAAGATAGGCACACAGAGTATCTGCGGATTTCACTATGGTCTTGTAAACGGGATCGGCGTAATCGCTGATGAACAGACTGCGATAATCCTCTTTAAATTCCTCAGGTACCATATCTAACATGCGCTGCTCGGCAATCGCCTCAATCTTTTTATACTCGGCTTCAATTTCTTTATTGAAGTATTTTACCGGCGTCGGTAAGTCACCCGTGAGAATTTCACTGGCATCGTGAAAAATCGCCAGACTAGTGGCTTGATGGGGGCAGAGCGTTGTGCCGAACTTTTTATTACTGATGATCACCAGTGCATGGGCCACCATGGCAACTTGCAGCGAGTGTTCTTGAACATTTTCAGTGCGAACGTTGTACATCAAAGGCCAGCGTTGGATAAGTTTCATGCGAGCTAAATGCGCAAATAAATGACTCATAGTTTTCCTGCTAAAGAGTGAAATCGGTAGGCGACAAGCTGCAATGGAAGACATGAAACGAGTGAATAGGCAGTATTGACGCTAGTGAAGTCTTAGATTATCACAGCCTTGGATGACACGTGAGCATGAGCGTAGAGGATTTAAAGAAATAGCTAAAAATAAAGCGACCACTAGGATCGCTTTATGACTCAAACTGTTAACTGAGGATAGACTTACTGCCGATAGTTTTCGAGGAAGGCGCCAAACTCGGTAAATGCTTTTTTCAGATCTTCTTTATAGGGCAAGAAAACCACTCGCAAATGGTCAGGCTCAGGCCAGTTAAAGGCCGTGCCGTGCACTAACAGAATTTTCTTTTCTCTGAGTAAATCCAGCACTAAACGCTCATCATCCCTTAGGTTGAATTTCTTCATATCCAGTTTCGGGAAGGCATAGAGTGCGCCCTTGGGTTTTTTAACGCTCACACCTGGAATTTGGTTAAGTAATTCGTAACAGGCATCCCTTTGGACTGTGAGGCGGCCATTAGGCAAAATAAGCTCGTTAATACTCTGATAACCGCCGAGCGCGGTTTGAATCGCATGTTGATTGGGCACGTTTGCACAGAGGCGCATCGAGGACAGCATTTCTAAGCCTTCGATGTAACTTTTAGCAGCCTTAAGATTGCCAGATAACATCATCCAACCAATACGAAATCCTGCTGCACGATAAGCCTTTGATAAACCGTTAAAAGTAACAGTTAAAATATCGTCTGATAGACCCGCAGCAGGAATATGCTTGGCTTCGTCGTATAAAATTTTATCGTAAATTTCATCGGCAAAAAGGATCAGATCATGTTGACGACACAGTTCAACCACTTGCAGCAGTAATTCTCTGCTGTATACAGCTCCGGTTGGGTTGTTCGGGTTAATCAGCACTATGCCGCGGGTACGTGATGAAATTTTACTTTTAATGTCGTTGAGATCGGGGAACCAGTCCGCTTCTTCATCACAGCGATAATGCACAGCCTTGCCGCCCGCGAGATTCGCCGCTGCTGTCCACAGGGGATAGTCTGGTGAGGGGATTAAGATCTCATCATCGGTATTTAGCAGGCCTTGCATTGCCATCATAATGAGTTCTGAAACGCCGTTACCTATATAGATATCTTCGATATCGACACCAAAAATCCCTTGGGCTTGATAATGCTGCACTATGGCCTTACGGGCAGAGAATAATCCTTTTGACTCACAGTAGCCTTGGGCACTGGGTAAATTGAGGATCACATCGCGCACAATTTCTTCAGGCGCTTCGAAACCGAAGGGGGCCGGATTGCCAATGTTGAGTTTGAGGATTCGATGCCCCTCGTCTTCTAAACGTCTGGCTTCCTTGTGCACTGGGCCGCGGATGTCATAGCAAACGGTATCCAGCTTGTTGGATTTGATGATAGGGCGCATTTACACCTCGGAACATGCATAAAGTTTTGGCTTAAGTTAGCGCACCATAACGAAATTTCATTGTAGATGAAAGGGGGGATAAGCACAGAATTGCGCTTTTTTTATAAATACCCCTCAGTTAAATATGCTTTAACAGTCGATTAAAGAAATATGCACAAGTTTTATGTTCTGATATTTGTATGATTTTAAGATTGTTTATCTGTTGGGTTGGTAGAGGAATCTTGTTTATGTTTTTTCATTTCGAAAGATGAAAATGCGTTTTCATTAGCTGACTCATATTTGATTTTTCTATATTAGCCATATTAATCGTAACAGAAGAAAATGTATTTTAGCTGATACTTAATGGTTGATTTTTAATCACAGATTTTTGATAAGGTAAACTTATGCAAGCGGCATTTTATCTTGTGATAATTAGGCATATTTATTGAATGCTTATTAAGCTAAGAAGATCATAAATGTTTAAGTTACAATGGCGTTAAAAGTCTTTTAGATTATGCGGTTATGTAAAATTGTCTCACGGGAATTCAATTTATTTTCTATCAAGTTAAATTTATAGTTGACTCAATATTCGATGCGCTTTATTTTCTGCGCGATGTTTTTGGCAAGGCACCTTAGATAGCAAGCAATTCGCGGGTTTTATCTTCAGGGTTAGTCATCATGAAGCAGCTGTGTTGACGTTCTGAATCGTGTTGATTTCAGACGTTATTCTAAAACCATTTGCCTTTTAGGCGATTTATTTAGAGGACCTAAGTGCATGTCTGAACCGACAGCGTTAAGTCTCATTCCACCTTTGGTGGTATTGGTGTTAGCTATTTGGTTACGCCGTCCTATTTTATCTTTGATCATAGGTGCGGTAACCGGTTTCCTGTTACTCGATCCCAGTCAAGTCTTAAACAATTTTGCTAGTGTGTCATTGAAGGTTATGGCCGATGAAACCATAGGTTGGTTGATTCTGGTGTGTGGTGGTTTTGGCGCGCTCATCGCACTTTTAGTACGAACTGGCGGCGCATTAGCGTTTGGCCGCAATGCACTTAAATTGGCGAAAGGACCTAAATCTTCCCTATTAATGACATTTATCCTTGGGATCGTGATTTTTATCGATGACTATCTCAATGCGTTGACCGTGGGTGAAACCATGAAGCGTGTAACGGATAAATTTAAAGTGTCCCGTGAAATGCTCGCCTATGTCGTAGACTCCACCGCCGCGCCCGTGTGCGTGTTAGTGCCATTATCGACTTGGGCGGTATTTTTTGGTGGATTACTGGTGGATAACGGTGTGGCAGCCGAAGGTCAAGGCATTGCAGTTTACATGCAAGCCATTCCTTATATGCTTTATGCTTGGTTAGCTGTGGCTATGGTGCTACTTGTCGCATTAGGTATTGTGCCCGCCATTGGTCCAATGAAGACTGCGCAGCTGCGCGCTGCCCAAGGTGAACCCGCTGAAGCGCAAGTGGATTTCGACCAAGTTCAAACTTCGGATGAATATGCGGTTAAAGCCATAGAAGAGGAATTTAAGCACGCCGATAATCAGGGCAAACTGCATAACTTTTTAGTGCCTATTGGTTTGTTAGTTGCCTTTACCGTGTACTTTGATATCGACGTGTGGAAAGGCTTGCTGGCGACCTTAGTTATCACGATTCCTTATTATGCAGTGCAGCGTTTGATGCCATTTTCAGAGATGATGGACCAAATGATCGATGGCTTTAAAAGCATGCTACCAGCAATTAGCACTGTGATTGCGGCGTTTGTGTTTAAGGATGTGTGCGATCAGTTATTACTGCCGCAGTATGTCATTGAATCATTAAGCCCATTTATGACACCTAAATTGCTACCTGCGGTAGTGTTCTTATCTATGGCTATACTCGCATTTGCCACAGGTTCGAGCTGGGGTATATTTGCCGTGACGATTCCTATCGTGATGCCATTAGCGCAAGCGGTAGGGGCGGACATCCCATTAGTCATTGGGGCCTTATTGTCTGCATCATCATTTGGTAGCCAAGCGTGCTTCTACTCAGATTCAACCGTATTGGCCGCCCAAGGCTCAGGTTGTAACTTAGTGAGCCATGCTGTGACTCAGTTACCTTATGCACTTATCGCAGCAGTAATAGCATTTATCGGCTTTATTGTGATTGCATAACTTCTGTCACGATTAATATAAAAAAACCAGCTACGGCTGGTTTTTTTATGTCTGCCGTAATGGGGTTAGGCGGCTAGAATGAGTAAAAGGTGAGTAAAGAGTGATGAGGCTTGAACTAGAATAAACACGATTACACTGCTAAATGAAGATTTTCAACTGATGTCAAATTATATTTTACGGAATTGTCATTTATATTTTACATATTTCATCGTCGCCATGTAGCTTTTCAAATCAAAGCCTGATTATACTTTGCATCCTTCAGGGTATTATTTTCAACATTAGTGGCAAACGAATCAAATGGACTCAACTCTTCTTACTGCGTTTTTCGAGCACGGCACAATACGTGATGTCGAATGTTTATTCCCTGATATTTCAGGCTATCCAAGGGGAAAGCTTATGCCAGCCCGAAGTTTTGCTCAGGGTGCTGAATTACGTATTGCCCAAGCGATTTCGATGCAAGCGATTACCGGTGAGTATTCCTACGATCCTGTTTTCCCTGATGCTGATCCTGATCTTTTACTCGTCCCCAATTACAGCACTCTCAAGATGATCCCATGGAGCACAGTGCCGCGCGCATTTGCCATCCATGACTGCGTATTACTGGATGGTAATTTATGTCCATTTGCGCCGCGCTCTATGTTAAAAAATGTGTTGGCCCGTTACCAAGCCTTGGGGTTAACGCCCGTGGTGGCCCCTGAGATTGAGTTTTATCTTACGGAGGCGAATACCGATCCGAGTGTGCCGTATCAGGCGCCCATTTCAAAAAGTGGCCGAGCTGAAAATGGTCAATCCGCGTTTAGCATGAATATGCTCAATGAACTCGCGCCATTTTGGGATGAGTTTAATGCCGCTATCGATGCGATTGGGATTAAAGGTGATACTTGGATCCATGAGATGGGGCTATCGCAATATGAAATTAACTTAGTGCATGGCGATCCGCTGGCTCTTGCAGATCAAGCCTTTATGTTTAAATACGCCGCGAAAGAAATCGCCATAAAACATGGCTTGAATGCGATTTTTATGGCGAAACCCATAGCGGGTCAACCCGGCAGTTCTATGCATTTACATCAAAGTGTCGTCGATGATAAAGGTAATAATATTTTCAGCCATGCAGATGGTAGCGACACTGACCGTTTTCACCACTATATCGGCGGATTACAAAAGTATCTACCTGATTTAATGTTGTTATTTGCACCCAATATCAATTCATTTAGACGTTACATTTCCGGCAGTCAAGCGCCGATTAATTTAAGTTGGGGCGTTGATAATCGCACCACGGGCCTACGTGTGCCATTAAGTGCTCCGGTGGCGAGACGGGTAGAAAACCGTATTGCGGGCGCCGATGCCAATCCGTATTTGATGATTGCCGCATCTTTGGCTGCGGGCCTTGCCGGAATGGAAGAAAAATTATCGCCAAGTGCACCAGAAACCGGGAGCGCCTACGATAGCAGCCATGACCTAGCGCAGACATTTTTAGCTGCGTTAACGCAAATGCGCCAAAGTGATTCGGCACGACGCTTACTCGGGGACGATTTTGTCACTGGCTTTGTATCGGTGAAGGAAATTGAATTCCAAAGTTATTTGAGTGAGATAGGGGCTTGGGAGCGACGTTTCTTAGGGCCGCAATGCTAACGCTTTTATGAATAAGGGAATTATTACTTATTAAAGTTTTAACCCCTTCAATGACTCAAGAGTCTTAAAAATGAGTGACTAAAAAATAGCGACAAAAAAGCCAGTGCAAGCACTGGCTTTTCTTCGTCTGGAAACGAGAAGGGCGATTAAACGCGCTTCTTGAATTCACCAGTACGAGTGTCGATTTCAATTTTGTCGCCTACTTTCACGAAGTCAGCAACACTCACTGTGCCACCGCCAGTGATAGTCGCTGGCTTCATCACTTTACCTGAAGTGTCGCCACGAGCTGAAGGCTCAGTGTAGATCACTTCACGTACGATAGTGGTTGGCATTTCAACAGAGATAGCTTTGCCATCATAGAAAGTCACTTGGCAAGTTTCTTCCATACCGTCAACGATATAAGCCGCTGCATCACCTAGGTTTTCAGCTTCTACGTCGTATTGGTTGTATTCTGCATCCATGAATACAAACATAGGATCTGCAAAGTAAGAATATGTGCAGTCAAGACGATCTAAGATGATGTCTTCTAACTTATCTTCACCTTTGAAAGTCGTTTCAGTACCAGAGTTAAGCAGTAAGTTTTTCAACTTTAACTTAACGATAGCAGCGTTACGGCCAGAACGAGTTGTTTCAGTTTTCTGCACAACCCATGGGCTGCCATCTAACATGATCACGTTACCAGGACGGATTTCATGAGCAGTTTTCATTACACTATTTCCTATGTTTAGATTTTTCTGTTTTCGCGCAGTATCTTAGCTGTTTTTAACGAACTGAACTAGTCGAGTAGCGAGATCTGCAGCATTTAATGCATTAATTGGCCATTGTTTAGCATGGTGATGCAACAAGGGCAAATTAACAGGATTAAGGTTTTGCCAGTGAAGGCTCACGGCTGATTGCTGTGCTTGGTTGAACGCGAGATTCAATTCAGACCAATAACAAGCAATTTTAGGTGGCAGATTATCGCAGTAAAGTTTGAGAAAAGCTTCTAATTTTACGAGGTGATAATCATCTTCTTGGGGATAAATGTGCCAAATGAAGGGTTTTGCGGCCCATTGGGCACGTAAAAAGGAATCTTCACCGCGCACGATATTAAAATCACTGCTCCAGAGCAGGCGATCAAACCCCTGTTGGTCAGTCATAGGTAAAATGTGCAGGGTTAAATTGCCATGATTTACCTGTTGACCCGGCACTAGAGCGGCAATTTCACAGGGCAGTAAATGCGTCAGACTGTTTAAGCTGCGACCCTTGGGGATTAGCGCATGAATTTTCTCGGCCGATTGCTGCCATAACTCGCATAACGCCGGCAGTGCCTCGGTTTCATAGCTAAAGATGCTAATCACAGTATCTTGAGCCTCAATCCCCTTAAGACCTAGCTGACTAAAAAGCTGTAATTTGTTAGCTGAGTTAGCTTGCCAAGCATCGCGCTCGGCAAACAAATCTTGCTCGCAAATGAGTCCACCCGTTTTGGCGCTAAAACCGGGAAAGTAGAAATACTTCTTCAAACCATTGGCTTGTAACGATGGCAGACCATGGCAGCCTTCAACCCAATCCTCTGCGCTTAAATACTCTAAATTCAGCCAAACAGGTACAGATTTTGGGGCGTTCTGATGTAAATAAGCCAGCTGCGCTTTTACCTGTTCGGGGAGTTCACAGGCAAAGGCTTCGATGAGCACAGCTCCTGCGACAAACGCTACAGGCAAAGGCTCTTTCCAATGAATAATATTCACACCATTGAAGGTTTGAGTGGCTTTTAGTGGATCGAGTGTCGGTAAGATATGGGAGAAGCTTGCGAGGTCGTCGACCCACAAATTAACTGGAATGTGGTACTCATTAGCCATTTGTTTGGCTAAACGCCAAGTGACGCCAATATCGCCATAGTTATCGACGACGGTACAAAAGATATCCCAATGGGTGGAGCTGGGTGTGTTGGTCATGAGTGTGGTATGTCGTTATTCTTAGTCAGAAATATATGCATAAAAAAAGCGGCGTTAAGCCGCTTTAATCAAATGGTTAACAGAATTAATCTTCTAATTCAGCTAAACACATTTCTTCGTAAATTTGCTTAACCCAAGCATCAACACGTTCTTCAGTCAGCTCTGGTTGGCGATCTTCATCGATACCTAAACCAATAAAGTGGTCGTCATCGACTTGACCTTTAGAGGCTTCAAAATTGTAGCTTGCAGTTGGCCAATGGCCGATGATAATACCACCACGGGCCTGAACAATATCGCCAACCATGCCCATGGCATCGAGGAAGTACTCAGCGTAGTCTTCTTGATCACCACAACCAAAAATAGCGACAAGTTTGTCAGTAAAATCAATTTGCTCTAATTCAGGGAAGAAATCATCCCAGTCACATTGCGCTTCACCGTAATACCAGGTCGGGATGCCGAACAGCAGCAAGTCATACTCTGCAATCTGTTCTTTGGTACTTTTGGCGATATCTTTCACCTCAACCATTTTTTTACCCAGTTTTTTCTGGATCATCTTGGCTACAGCTTCGGTGTTACCTGTGTCGCTACCGAAAAAAAGACCTACAGTTGCCATTGTCTATCCTTTAATGTCTAGTTCACTTATTAGGTTAATCTTGCTGGTACTCGTTCAGCACTCAACTTGTTGCTGAAGAATTAATTCGATTAACTGGCTACGGCTGATGTTACTGGCCAATGCCTGCTCATTCAAGGCGTCATACAAATCTTGTGACACCTTTAACTCTATTCGCTTTAATCCGTTGGCTTTATCGCGCTGGATTTGATTGCGTTTGTTGACCTTAAGCTGTTGGCTACGGGACAAAGGATTGCTACGTGGTCGGCCCCGGCGCTTTTCGTTGGCAAAAAGGTCAATAGTGGTTCTGTCTGTCGCTTCTTTTGCCATGTTCTTATTGTTAACCGATCCCTGAGCCTTCCCAAGTGATCTGGATAATACCTTTTACAATAAACCCGGCGCAGCCGAGAAATAACACTAACCAAACAATAAATCGACCAAATTTTGGCACGTTACCTTGTTTAAGCACATCGTGGATGGCCATGCCGATAAAGAAAAATATCGAGGCAAAAAACAGGTTCAGGCCGATGGTTTCAATTTGTTCCATGTACTGAGATAACATACTTTCTTAGTCCTTGAGAGTGTTCTAAGGCCAAAAGAGGCGCGAATATATCACAACAAGATGGCGGCTGCCATATGCTTTCGGTCGAGTTTGCTGCTGATTTACATTGAGTGTTTGTCAATAAATTCAGACACGATCCGGTTAAAAATGGCGGGTTTTTGCGCATGCAACCAATGACCACATCCTTCAAGTGTTTTTGCCTGTGCCGCGGGGAATTGCGCCATGATAGCGCTTCTGT
Organism: Shewanella sp. SM55; assembly: GCF_025654025.1. Classification (NCBI taxonomy): domain Bacteria; kingdom Pseudomonadati; phylum Pseudomonadota; class Gammaproteobacteria; order Alteromonadales; family Shewanellaceae; genus Shewanella; species Shewanella sp. SM55. The sequence continues at coordinate 215,052 of NZ_JAKKRS010000006.1, forward strand.
GCTCGCTAGTGACATAATTTGAGTCGCCGCCGCGAATAAACAGACTTGGTCCAGCATAGCTTTGTACTGGATTTAGTGTCTGATTTTGCCAGCCAATAATATTAGGATAACAAGCCTTTAGGCCACTTAAGTTCATTTTCCAACGAAAGCCAGTATCCGTGCGTTGTAGATTTTTGAGTAAAAATTGTGCCGTTGCTTCGTCAATACCATTGTCAATTAAGTGGTTTAGGGCAAAGCGTCTGTCGGTATGGCCTTCTAAGGGCAGACTTTCTAATGCCGCAAACACTGTATCGTGTCTTGGCTCATAGGCGACAGGGGCGATATCGGCTGCCACCATGCTGATAATGCGCTCTGGAAAGGCTAACGCCGTCGCCATGGCGATTTTACCGCCCATGGAGTGACCCACAATATGGGCGCGTTCAATAGCCAGTTCGTCGAGCAAGCTGATCATTGCAGTGGCGAGGCGAGGGTAGTCCATTTGATCCCAATGCTCACTTAAACCATGATTGGGCACATCGACACGAATAACTTGATACTGATTTTCTAATACTTGCCCTAGACCTTTGAGGTTATCTAGATTACCGAACAAGCCGTGGATCAAGAGCACTGCGGGTCCTTGGCCTGTGGAAACAAAGTTCATGGTGATTCCTGTTGGAGATTTTTAGCTTAGCGTGACGCGAATTGTGCCCTTAATGCCGTTGGCTTGACAAGTCAGTTGCCATTTCTATAGTGGGGGCGGCCAGTAACTTGTGTGCTTTTTCGGCAATTGTCGATTAACTGCTAGTTTGCTGTGCTATTTCCCGCACTTTTAGAATAATGGCGCTTTATCAGATTGATAGAGATAGATACACTGGTAACAGATCGCAATGATCTGCCCCGATCGCTGTGGTACACTTTTTTCGGTTAAGCCTGTCGAATAACAAAGGATAATTAAGGTTATGAAATATATCGAAGTAGATGAAGAGCTCTATCGTCATATTGCCAGCAAAACAGAACGAATTGGTGAGAGCGCCTCTGACATTCTTCGTCGATTACTCGGCCTGTCCGTCGATGCGGTCGAACAACCCCAGCCTTTGGCGATTAGCCAACCGAGCCTTGAAGCTGAACCTATTCAGCCCATCGCGGCGCAAACAGTGCCAGCAGTGAATGATTTTAGTCGCTTAGTCGATGAACATCAGTTATCGCAGCAAAAAGGCGCAGTAGGTCGTTTTCTGTTTTTGCTCGAAAGTTTGTATCAATTAGCCCCAGAGCAATTCTCACAAATTTTGCAGATCCAAGGGCGCGATCGTTTGTATTTTGCTCGCTCTAAGGAGGAACTGCTCGAAGCGAGTGCTTCGGCTAACCCAAAAGAAATTGGTGCAAGTGGTTTCTGGGTAACGAGTAACAACAATACCGCCAAGAAACGCACTATTTTATCGGAAGTTTTAGTGCAATTTGGTTGTGATGCGACAGTAGCTGCGGGCATCGCCGAGCGCGTTTAATCCGCGGGTGAGCCTGGTTAGTACGACATTTTTCTACTTTTTCTAATTGTAATTGAGTGCAGGAGAGCCATAGGTGGCAATACATCAAAGGGCAGGACAAATCGCTAATCAGACGGATCTGGTCAATATTCCAAAACTGATGAGCCATTATTACAGCATCACGCCAAATATGGATGACGTACAACAACGCGTCACCTTTGGCACTTCTGGGCACAGAGGCTGCGCTTTCAATGGCAGTTTTAACCAACAACACATTTGGGCGATTACCCAAGCTGTGGTTGACTACCGTCAATCGGCAAATATCGATGGGCCGCTGATCCTTGGGATTGACACCCATGCGTTATCCTATGCGGCCTATTTGTCGGCAATTGAAGTGCTTGCGGCAAATAAAGTCACAGTGAAAATCCAACAGAACGATGGATTTACGCCTACGCCAGTGGTTTCCCATGGGGTGATTTGCGCCAATCGCGAAGCCAATATTACGGGTGCGGCATTGTCCGATGGTTTGATCATTACGCCTTCCCACAATCCGCCTCAAGATGGTGGGATTAAATACAATCCACCCCATGGTGGACCGGCCGAAGGTAATATCACCGCTTGGATTGAATCGCGGGCCAATGATTACTTGCGCCAAGCGTTAGCTGGCGTGCAAAAATTAGTGTATGCCGAAGCGCTGGCATCAGGCTATGTCAACGCCATTGATTTGATCACGCCTTATGTGGCTGATTTAGAAAATGTTATCGACATGCAGGCGATTGCCAACGCTAAGCTGCGTATCGGCGTTGACCCGCTCGGTGGTTCAGGGATTTTCTATTGGGCACCGATTGCCGCGCGTTATGGGCTCGATATCACGTTAGTTAATGATAAGGTTGATCCAAGCTTTAGCTTTATGCCGCTGGATAAAGACGGCAAAATCCGCATGGATTGCTCATCTCCCTACGCGATGGCCGGGTTACTCGCCCATAAAGAATCCTTTGATTTATGCCTTGGTAATGATCCCGATTATGACCGTCACGGCATCGTTTGCCCTGGTACGGGTTTGATGGATCCGAATCATTATCTTGCGGTCGCTATTGATTATTTACTGACACACAGACCAGATTGGAGCGATACCTTAGCCATAGGTAAAACCTTAGTATCGAGTGCGCTTATCGATAAAATCTGTGCTTTCCACGGCAAAAAGTTACTCGAAGTGCCTGTGGGCTTTAAGTGGTTTGTCGACGGTTTAGCCGAAGCCACAATCGCCTTTGGCGGTGAAGAGAGTGCTGGCGCGGCATTTTTACGCCGTGATGGCAGCACATGGTGCACAGATAAAGACGGCTTCATTTTAGGATTACTTGCCGCAGAAATTCTTGCGGTGACAGGTAAAACCCCAGGTCAGCGTCACCAAGAGTTAGTAAAACAATTTGGCCAAAGTTTCTATAAGCGTATCGATAGCCCAATCAGTCTTGAAAACAAAGCCAAGTTTGCTTTGCTCAATGCCGATACCTTAAATGCCACTGTGCTTGCAGGTGAGACAATCGAAAACGTGTTAACCCATGCGCCAGGCAATAATGCGGCGATTGGCGGCATCAAAGTTACCACCGCTAATGGGTGGTTTGCGGCGCGTCCATCGGGCACTGAAGCGTTATTTAAAATCTACGGCGAAAGTTTTATCAGTGAGCAACATTTGGCTGAGATCATCAAAGATGCGCAGGCATTAATTGATAAGGCGCTAAACGCTTAATGCAGTAGTAGGTTTAGCTAACGTCTCAAAATAAAAAACGCACTCAGATTTGAGTGCGTTTTTGTTTGTGTCTAATTCAGCTGTGAGTAGTTGATCTAATACTGATTTGACCGTATTTAGTACTCGATATGACAACTCGGTAAGTTATTCTTATCGATGTAATTTTGATGATATTCCTCAGCCACATGGAACTGTTGAAGTGGCACTATTTCAGTGACGATATGGCGTAATCCCCAACGGCCCGAGCGGGCAAAAGCTAACTTTGAGGCTTCGGCGGCCGCTTTTTGCTCACGGTCGTGGAAGAAAATGGTGCTGCGATATTGAGTGCCAATATCTCCGCCTTGCATGTTCAGACTCGTAGGATTATGGTTTTTCCAAAATACATCGAGCAAGTCTTCATAACTGACAAGGGCGGGATCGAATTCCACTTGTACCACTTCGGCATGGCCCGTTTTGCCTTTTTTGACTTCTTCATAGCTCGTCGCCGCATTATTGCCGCCCATATAGCCGCAGGTGGCATTCGATACGCCGTTCACTTGTCTAAAAAAATACTCTACGCCCCAGAAACAGCCGGCACCAAAGGTTGCTAACGCCATAATTAAACCCAATAGAAGTCTAGATGGCTAAGGATTGTGATGAAACTTGAGTGCAAAAGCAAGCCTCAAGCTGGAATATTTATCATGGGAAATTCTTAGGGAATGTCCTAAGAATTTAACAATCAGCTTAGTTGAATGTCATTCCGCTTAAAACTGGGTCTTACGGCAATAAATGTCTGAGAACAGCACTAAAAACATGTGTTAGTATTGAAGCCGTTTTTTAGGTGCGAGTGAGACTAACCGCGGTGAGATAAATGCTTAAGTGGTTATTACTGCCTGTACTTATGCTATTGCGCCAATACTGTTACACATCATTATAAGGAGAATTCTGTGTTACAAGCTCTGTTAGATTCAAAGGATTTTTTAGCGCTCACCTTAGCCCACCCTAAACAGTTCGATGGCGAATTTTCATTTAACTTAGGCGATCATACTCAAGTGGAAGTGTGGGATACCGGTGTTATTGTTTTCGAACCAGTAAAGAATGAAGGAAAAGATATTGTGCTTTCCTGCGGTGTTCACGGTAACGAGACCGCGCCTATTGAACTCTGCAATAGCTTAATTAAACAACTTCTACAGCAAAAGATCATCGCAAAGCAGCGCACTTTATTTCTCATTGGTAACCCATTAGCGATTAATAACGGCACGCGGATTATTGACGAAAACATGAATCGTCTCTTTAGTGGTGAGCATTCCAATCCACCAGGGTTAGTGAACCCTGAGCGAGTTCGCGCGAAAAAACTCGAAGCCTATGTCGATCGTTTTTATACTGCGGTTGCCGATGGACGTCAGCGCATCCATTATGATCTGCACACGGCGATGCGCGCCTCGAAGCATGAAAAGTTCGCTATCTATCCCTATCGTCCTGGGCGCGCCTTTAGCGGCGAGCAAATTATGTTTTTAGCCGCAAGCGGCGTCGATACAGTACTTTTCCACCATGAACCGACCACGACCTTCAGCTATTTTTCCTCTGAACGCTACGGTGCCGATGCCTTTACCATTGAGCTTGGCAAAGTGTATCCCATGGGGCAGAACGACATGACGCGTTTTATCGCCACCCATGAAATGTTCATGCGCTTGATCACCGCTAAGCCGTTGGCGCTGGATGCATTTGATGCCGATAAGGTTAACTTGTACCAAGTGTGCCGCGTCATCAATAAACATTTCGATGATTTTGAATTTACCTTCGCAACTGATGTCGAAAACTTCAGATCTTTCCCGAAGGGCTTTGTTTTAGCGCGGGAAGGTGGGCAAGAAATTAAAGTGGAACATGAGTTTGAGTCTGTCGTGTTCCCTAATGCCAAAGTGCCTATTGGTAATCGCACTGTGATTTGCCTGATCCCTGCGGTGAATGCGGACGTGCGTTAGGCTTGTAAAGCAATATATACATGCGTGGCAGGGATAACTTGTGGTTTGAGCTATGCCAATGGTTGATAGGTAGTTTACGTTAACGTAATGTTCGTCGGGCATATTCGTATAAACAGACGCATCAAAACGCTTTGATGCGTAATGAGATAACAAGAGCACAATATGAGCAAAGCAACACTCAACACTGATACAGTGCACCGTGTCGGCTTCTTGGATAAGGCATCGCTACACATTCCTATCCTTCGAATTCTACAAGCCGACGGCACCACTTATGAAACCGCGGTTTTGCCTGTGATAGATGAAACCTTAGCCACTAAAATTTACGATACCTGTGTATTCACTCGGGTACTTGATGAACGTATGCTTGGCGCCCAGCGTCAAGGACGCATCAGTTTCTACATGACCTGTACGGGTGAAGAGGCGGCGATTGTTGGCAGTGTGGCCGCACTCGATCAAGAAGATGTGATCCTTGCACAATATCGTGAGCATGCGGCGCTGCGTTATCGCGGCTTTACCACTGAACAGTTTATGAATCAGATGTTCAGTAACGAGAAAGATCTTGGTAAAGGTCGCCAAATGCCAATCCATTACGGCAGTGCGGCATTGCATTATCAAACGATTTCGTCACCGTTAGCCACGCAAATCCCGCAGGCGACTGGTGTGGGCTACAGCTTAAAAATGCAAGGTAAGCGCAAAGTCGCGGTTTGTTATTTTGGCGAAGGCGCTGCATCGGAAGGGGATTTTCATGCTGGCCTAAACATGGCCGCGGTACTGAAATGCCCAGTGATTTTCTTCTGTCGTAACAATGGCTACGCCATTTCTACCCCCACTGAAGAGCAGTTTGCTGGAAACGGTATTGCCAGCCGTGGTGTCGGTTATGGCATGCACACCATTCGTGTTGATGGTAATGACATGTTGGCCGTGTTAGCCGCAACTCAGCAAGCCCGCGCCTATGCGATTGAGCATAATGCGCCTGTGCTGATTGAAGCCATGACTTACCGTCTCGGCGCACACTCTTCTTCAGACGATCCCTCAGGTTATCGCTCGAAAGATGAAGAAGCCAAGTGGCAGCAACACGATCCGGTTAAACGCTTCAAATTATGGCTTATCAACAAAGGTTGGTTGGCTGAAGCGGATGATGTGAAACTGCATGAAAAATATCGTGAAGAAGTATTGGCTGCGGTAAAAGTGGCTGAAAAAATTCCTGTGCCTATGCTGGATGAAATTATTGAAGATGTGTACGACAAGCCGACGCCAGTGCTGAAAAAGCAACTTGCCGATCTTAAAGAACATATCAAGAAATATCCGCAAGCCTATCCAAAAAGTGCAGGGAGACTATAAGCCGTGGCTGAAATGAATATGTTACAGGCCGTCAATGAGGCCTTGTCGATTGCCATGCAAGCCGATGAACGCATGGTGGTTTTTGGTGAAGATGTGGGCCACTTTGGCGGGGTATTTCGCGCCACCTCCGGTCTTCAAGAAAAATTCGGTCGCGCTCGCTGCTTTAATACGCCGCTGACAGAGCAAGGTATTGCCGGTTTTGCCAATGGTTTAGCCTCAAATGGCATGACCGCCGTGGCTGAAATTCAATTCGCCGATTATATCTTTCCGGCGTTTGATCAAATCGTTAACGAGTCGGCTAAGTTCCGTTACCGTAGCGGTAATGAGTTCGATGTCGGTGGATTAGTGTTCCGTACGCCCTATGGCGGCGGTATCGCGGGCGGACATTATCACTCGCAATCACCTGAAGCCTATTTTACCCAGACGCCGGGGTTAAAAGTGGTGGTGCCACGCAACCCTGAGCAAGCCAAAGGATTGCTGTTGGCGTCAATCCGTGACAAAAATCCGGTGATCTTCTTTGAGCCTAAGCGTTTATATCGTGCATCGGTTGGCGAAGTGCCCGCGGGCGATTATGAAATTGAACTGGGTAAGGCTGAAGTGGTTCGCGAAGGTAAAGACATCACCTTAGTGGCGTGGGGCGCGCAAATGGAAATTCTTGAAAAAGCCGCCGACATGGCCGCTAAAGAAGGGATCTCCTGTGAAGTTATCGATTTACGCACCTTGTCACCCTGGGATATCGATACCGTTGCCGATTCAGTCAAAAAGACCGGACGTCTACTGGTCAATCATGAAGCGCCATTAACGGGTGGTTTTGCCGGTGAAATTGCCGCGACGATTCAGCAAGAATGCTTCTTGTATCTAGAGTCGCCCATCAGCCGCGTTTGTGGTTTAGATACCCCGTACCCACTCATTCATGAAAAAGAATACATGCCAGATGCATTCAAAACGTTTGAAGCCATCAAAGCATCAGTGACCTTCTAGGAGTCCGGTATGATTAAAGATTTTATTTTGCCGGATATTGGCGAAGGTGTTGTGGAGTGTGAGTTGGTTGAATGGCTAGTCAAAGAAGGCGACACAGTCGTTGAAGATCAGCCGATTGCCGATGTCATGACAGACAAAGCTTTAGTGCAAATCCCTGCACCTTTTGCGGGCGTGGTCACTAAGTTGTATTACGCCAAGGGTGATATTGCGAAAGTGCATGCGCCGCTCTATGCCGTAAAAATTGAAGGTGCCGTTGAAATTTCAGGTGAAGCGGTTGTGGCTGAATCTGCTGCGACGACTGCAAAAGTGACTGAGCCTGTGGCGGCAACAACTGCCAATACGTCATCCAGTTCATCCATCAGCATTGAAGAATTCTTACTACCGGATATTGGCGAAGGTATTGTTGAATGTGAACTCGTCGAATGGCTAGTGAGCGAAGGTGATTGGGTTGAGGAAGATCAACCGATTGCCGACGTGATGACAGATAAAGCGCTGGTGCAAATTCCTGCTATTAAAGCGGGTAAAATTGCCAAACTGCATTATCGCAAAGGTCAGCTAGCTAAAGTACATGCGCCTTTATTTGCCATTGAAGTTAAGCATATGGCTTCTGCACCTGCGGCAACAACAAACACTGATACTGTGGCCAATGCGGCACCAGCAGCCCAGATTGTGAATGCAGAACCTGCTCGCCAAGGTAAAGCCTTGGCCAGCCCTGCTGTTCGCCGTATGGCGCGATCTTTAGATATTGATTTAAGCCAAGTACCTGGCACAGGAAAGCACGGCCGTGTGTATAAGGAAGACATCACTCGCTTCCAACAAGGCGCGAGCAATGTTTCTGCATCAAGTGCGACTCAGGTAAAAGAAGCACCAGTTCAAGCGACTCAAGCATCTCAAACCCAAGTTCCAACATCGACAGTGACTCAACGCGCTGACACGGTTGAGCCGATCCGCGGCGTAAAAGCTGTGATGGCCCGTATGATGGTGGAGTCGGTGTCGAGCATTCCGCACTTTACCTATTGCGAAGAGTTTGATTTAACAGACTTAGTTGCACTGCGTGAAAGTATGAAGGTTAAGTATTCATCCGATGAAGTGAAGCTGACCATGATGCCTTTCTTTATGAAGTCGATGTCGCTGGCATTAACTCAATTCCCGGTGATGAACAGTCAAGTGAATGCGGATTGCACTGAACTCACTTACAAGGCACGTCACAATATCGGCATGGCGGTGGATTCTAAAGTGGGTCTTTTGGTGCCCAACATCAAAGATGTGCAGGACAAGAGCATTTTAGAAGTGGCGGCAGAAATCACCCGTCTGACCCAAGCAGCCCGCAGCGGCCGTGTGGCGCCAGCGGATCTGAAAGACGGCACCATTTCCATCTCTAACATTGGCGCCTTAGGTGGCACAGTGGCGACGCCAATTATCAACAAACCTGAGGTGGCGATTGTGGCCTTAGGTAAGTTGCAAACCTTGCCGCGTTTTAACGCGAAAGGGGACGTCGAAGCTCGCCAAATCATGCAAGTGAGCTGGTCTGGCGACCATAGAGTGATCGATGGCGGCACCATTGCTCGCTTCTGTAATCTGTGGAAACAGTATCTTGAGCAGCCTCAAGAGATGTTATTAGCGATGCGCTAAGGCGCTGGCACGAATAACTGACACTAAAAGGACGCTAAAAGCGTCCTTTTTTATTTGCTTTGCACAAATGGGTTAATCTTTTGATCCCGATTACGTATAATTCCCGAACGTCGTTATCCTGATGGATGTGTTATGAGTCAGTTAGCCCCCAGCCCATTTGCTCCAACAATAGAAACCATTGATTACCCGTTTCCGCCTAAGCCAGTGCCTTTGTCCGATACGCAAAAAGCCGACTATAAGGCACGTATCAAGCAACTGCTCATTGAAAAAGATGCCGTTCTGGTTGCCCACTATTATACCGATCCTGAAATCCAAGCCCTTGCCGAAGAAACCGGCGGCTGTGTTTCAGACTCCTTAGAAATGGCGCGCTTTGGCCGCGATCACCCAGCAAAAACCTTAATCGTTGCTGGGGTCAAGTTTATGGGTGAAACCGCCAAGATTTTAAGCCCAGAAAAAACCATTTTAATGCCGACCTTAGAAGCCACTTGTTCATTGGACTTAGGTTGTCCAATCGATAAGTTCAGCGCTTTCTGCGACGCCCACCCAGATCATACTGTGGTGGTTTACGCCAATACTTCGGCTGCAGTTAAAGCGCGCGCCGATTGGGTGGTGACCTCTAGTATTGCCCTTGAAATCGTAGAGCACTTGGACAGCGAAGGTAAAAAGATTATTTGGGGACCCGATCGTCATTTAGGCAGTTATATCGCCAAACAGACGGGCGCCGACATGTTGATGTGGCAGGGCGATTGTATCGTTCACGACGAGTTTAAATCGAACGCGCTGCGCGATATGAAAAGCGTTTACCCCGATGCAGCTATCCTTGTGCATCCTGAGTCGCCAGCCAGTGTGGTGGCGATGGCCGATGCAGTTGGCTCGACCAGTCAACTGATTAAAGCAGCGCAGACCATGCCAAATGAGCGTTTTATCGTGGCAACCGATCGCGGCATTTTTTATAAAATGCAGCAGGCGGCGCCAGGTAAAATTTTAATTGAAGCGCCAACCGGCGGAAATGGCGCAACCTGTAAGAGCTGTGCCCACTGTCCTTGGATGGCGATGAACGGTTTGCAGGCCATTGAAGCGTCACTCGCCGACAGCGATAAAACCACCCATGAGATTTTTGTGGATGAAGACTTAAGAGTTAAAGCGCTTATCCCACTGACGCGTATGCTGGATTTTGCCAAGACACTGAATATGAAAGTGAAGGGTAATGCCTAAGCCCATTATTTAGCTTTTCTTCAGCGTAATAAAAATCCCCGCCATAGCGTGGGGATTTTTTATGTCTGTTGTTTTTATTAAAACTAAGGCAATAAAAAGCCCCGCAAATGCGAGGCTTAATTGAGTAACGCGGAATCTAGTGACTAGATTACTTTGCGTTCATCAGTGCAACCGCGTTATCTAACATACGGTTACTGAATCCCCACTCGTTATCATACCAAGACATCACTTTCACTAAACGACCGTTTACACGGGTTTGAGTTGCGTCAAAGTTTGAAGAAAACGCATTGTGGTTAAAGTCGATAGACACCAATGGCTCTTTGTTTACCGCTAACACTTCGCTCAATGGCGCAACGCTGGCAGCACGTTCGATAATGGCATTCACTTCTTCAACTGTAGTGTCACGGGCAGCGATGAAAGATAAATCCACGAGTGATACGTTAACTGTAGGTACACGAACCGCTAAACCGTCGAACTTACCTTGTAATTCAGGTACAACCAAACCTACAGCAGCAGCTGCACCAGTTTTAGTTGGGATCATTGACAGTGCCGCAGCACGGGCACGACGTAAATCTGTATGGTACACGTCAGATAAACGTTGATCGTTGGTATAAGCGTGAATGGTGGTCATTAGGCCTGATTCAATACCAATCTCGTCATTTAACGGCTTAGCAAAAGGGGCTAAACAGTTAGTCGTACAAGAAGCATTTGAAATCACTGTCATGTCTGACGTCAGCACGTTGTTGTTCACACCGTAAACAACTGTGGCATCCACATTTTTACCTGGAGCAGAAATAATCACTTTCTTCGCGCCAGCGGTTAAATGTGGTTGAACGGTTTCTTTAGAAGTGAAGATACCGGTACATTCGAAAACCACGTCAACTTGCAACTCTGCCCATGGCAGTTTTGCAGGATCACGTTCTTGGAAAGTGAGGATCTTATCGCCATTCACATAAATAGCTTCGGCATCATGGTCAACCTTGGCATTGAAACGACCGTGAACAGAATCGTATTTTGTCAGGTGAGCGTTGATTGAAGCATCGCCTAAATCATTAATAGCGACAATCTTGATTGGGTAAGCTTTTTCGCTTTCGTACAAGGCGCGTAATACGTTTCTACCGATACGGCCATAGCCATTTATTGCTACACGGATAGTCATCTCATATCCCTCTGGTGATTATAAAATTCAACTGGTAGTAAAATTACCAAACTGACAGCTATCGTCAAGTTAAATCGGCATTTTACCGCTGTCTTGATTAACAAATTAGGTATTTTTTTTACATCGGTCGCGAAATCGCCATTTTTCACGCGTTAATTGGGTAAAAAATTACAAGATGGCAAACATTTTGCCATCAGTTGCTTAGTTTACTTTTTCGACAGGCGCAGGCGGCACTGCTTCGGTTTCAGTTGGCGCTTGGGCAACCGCTTGAGGATCAAGCCATTGTCTTACTGGACTCATAGAATAAGTGCCGTTTTTTAGCGCGTCGATAAGGGCTTGGGCTTTTAAGTTGAGTTCAGTCGCCAGCGTTTTATTGCCACCGAGCAAGGCTAGCATTTTTTCTTCAGAATACTTCTGCTGCGTAAGTAGTAAATTTGCCTTCGTCAGCATATAGGATTTATCTAAAACCTGTTGCTGGCGATAGGCAGATGCGAGCCCAAGTAACCAGTTAACATCGAAATCATCGTATTGGATCTCCGCAAAGACTTTAAGATAGAGTTGTTGCGCTTTGATGGCATTTCGATTGCTGTAATAGGTGGCGACTTGGGCAAGTAGAAAGGGGTCGGTCACTTCGCCGGCGTTTTCCTGTTCTAATAATCTATTTAACGCTGCGGTATCGCCAAAGCGAGTCCATTGGTAATAGGACATAAAAGGGTCTTGCCGTTCACGGGTTTGATCTTGTAGTAAACTTAAATTTTGAGTGCTTAGTCTAAAGGCTCTGGCTCTATCTGCTGTGCGATTGGTGTGGATGATATGCTGAACGCCAGAGGCGAGTTCAATGCAACGGCTGTAATCCTCAAGGTAGGTTAATTGTGAGTAGAGCTGCTTACCAGTGAGGTTTTCGCTGTCTTTTAACTTGTAGCGGTTTTGGATAAGCTTGGTCTTTTCAGTCAAACACCAGCTGTCCTTATGCAAATCGGCACAAATTTCAGGATTATTTTTACAAATTGCTGAGATATTTCGGTCATTATCACAACCGAAAAGACCGAAAAAGCTCATCCCTAAGGTAAATGATGTAATTATTACTAGATTTTGTCTCAAAACACTCTCCAAACGATAATTTTTCTAATAAAATTACAGATTTACAGAAAATATCTTACTGGCAACAAAGCGCGACTTTCATTACAATGGCGCCGACCAAAACAGGGTTTTCCCTAAAACCCGCATTAGATTATTGGTCTTTTCGTCATGTTACTCAAACCTTTCAGTACATTTTATTGAAAAGTGAGATAAAGGATCTGTAAATGAGCGCTGATAAACACCTACAAAGTTGGCAAGAACGTTTTGAAATGGCAGAGGCAATGCAGCCTTTGTTAGGCAAGTTGTACCGTAACCAAGGCGTTGAAGTCGTGGTCTACGGCAAGCCGTTACTCAATGCTTCTACGATTGAAATCATTAAAGCGCACCGTTTAGTTCGTCGTCATGTCGGTGAAAAATTACGTTTACGCGAGAGTTTCCCCTTCGTTCAAGCTTTGAGCAAACTCGCAGTTAAACAATGTAAAGTGGATATTGGTAAGCTTGCAGTCAATTACTGGCGCGATCACACCGATGTCAGCGAAATTGAAAACTATATGGCAAAAGAGTTGGCCGATGCCATCGACCATGCTGATGATGTCGCACCGCGTGACGTCGTGCTTTATGGTTTTGGCCGTATCGGTCGCTTATTGGCACGCTTGCTGATTGAACGCACAGGTCGCAGCAATAAGTTAAGGTTACGCGCTATCGTTTTACGTGGCGGTAAGAAAGGCGATTTAGAAAAACGCGCGAGTTTACTGCGTCGTGACTCAGTCCATGGCCCTTTCAATGGCTCTGTTGAAGTTGACGAAGAGAACAACGCCATCATAGCCAACGGCACTTATATCCAAGTGATCTATGCTAATTCACCCGACGAAGTGGATTACACTAAATACGACATCAATGATGCATTGATTGTTGATAACACGGGTATTTGGAAAGATGAAGCGGGTCTTGGTTTACACCTTAAGAGCCCTGGTGCCAGCAAAGTATTACTGACGGCTCCTGCAAAAGGCGCGATTAAGAATATCGTTTACGGTGTGAACGAAGGCGATATTACCCCTGAAGACATTATCGTTTCAGCGGCGAGTTGTACCACCAATGCTATTACGCCAGTACTGAAAGCTGTGAATGATAAATATGGTATCGAGAATGGTCACGTTGAAACGATTCATTCTTATACCAACGATCAAAACCTGATTGATAACTATCATACCGCTGACCGTCGTGGCCGTAGTGCACCATTAAACATGGTGATCACTGAAACGGGTGCAGCAAAAGCGGTTGCTAAAGCTTTGCCTGCATTAGCTGGTAAGTTAACTGGTAACGCGATTCGTGTGCCGACGCCTAACGTCTCTATGGCGATCATCAGCATGAACCTGAATGCTGAAACCAGTAAAGATGAGCTTAACGAGTATCTGAAAGATACGGCGTTACAATCACCACTGCAAAATCAAATTGATTACACAGACTCTACTGAGATTGTATCGAGCGATTTAGTGGGTTCTCGCTACGCGGGTGTGGTTGATTCACAAGCGACTATTGCAGAAGGCAAGCGTGCCATTCTTTATGTATGGTATGACAACGAATTTGGTTACAGTTGCCAAGTGGTTGGCGTAATGCAAACTATGTTAGGTTTAACGACGCTATCTCTACCTGCGTAAATTGCCCACGTAGGTTTTTCTCGAGTGATTAATGACTTTGCCTAACCTTTGAATAAAGCGCCCAATAGGGCGCTTTTGTTTTTCTATACTTCTACAATTTTATTGGACTCGACTCCATAGCTCACCATGATCCCCTGTTTATCTGCCGCATTTAATTAGCGGTAGCATCGGCATCAGTATCGGAAAAAAGCCTAAATTGATGAATGAAACATCAACTTTACTGAGGTGTGGCGGTTTATTGGGCAAACGATGCGGCTTAGATCATTTTTTAAAAATTGTTGATTGACTCTGAGGTCTAAATCGGTAGAATGCCAATCCGCAGTCAAGGGAAAGCATGCCGAGCATGAGTTCAAATGATTAAGCGCAATGATAGGCGACATTAGCTCAGTTGGTAGAGCGATACCTTGCCAAGGTATAGGTCATCGGTTCGAACCCGATATGTCGCTCCAAATTTTAATAAATTTGGCAGTTTGGGCGCGATGGCAGAATGGCTATGCTGCGGATTGCAAATCCGTCGATCTCGGTTCGACTCCGGGTCGCGCCTCCATAGATTAAAGTATTAATGACACGATTCCAGTTGTTAATATAAAGAGTTTGCCCGAGTGGTGGAATCGGTAGACACAAGGGATTTAAAATCCCTCGCTGGTAACAGCGTGCCAGTTCAAGTCTGGCCTCGGGTACCAAAAAACAGAAAAGCCCTGACTGATGTCAGGGCTTTTTTGCTTTGTAACTTCTACATCCACATTTTATGATTCTTAATCTAGTATAACTACAGCTATAGATTGGTTAGGCCCAAGCCCACTATTTTACTCATTCAGTATTGCGACTTCTGACCTGTTTCTTCTCTACAATACAAAACTGAGTGATTTTGTGATCTAGATGTTGTAAATCGCTTTATTTAAATAATGTCACTATTTGGCTAGTAATTGCGTAATAAAATGTACTTTTTATTGTTGAATCGACAATAGTGTAATAATTTCCCTAAGAAGGGACTTAAGTCGCTATTACCCCCTTAAAGACAGTGGTATAAATAAGCCGAAATTTCCCCTACACGCGCATATTAGGATACGTAGTCATGATTTTCTCTCAAGTATTACTCGCACCCGCTGATCCAATTCTTGGTTTAACCGATACCTTTAAAGCTGATCCGCGTCAGGATAAAGTTAATCTTGGTGTTGGCATTTATAAGGATGAGGCAGGACAGACTCCCGTTCTGGCTTCAGTGAAAAAAGCCGAGGCCATTTTACTTGAGCAAGAGAAGACCAAAAACTACTTAGGCATTGAAGGCGTTCAAGCTTATAACCGTGTAGTACAAACCTTGTTGTTCGGCGAAGGCAGTGCATTAATTTCTTCTGGCCGTGCTGCCACAGCGCAAGCTCCTGGTGGTACAGGAGCACTGCGTATTGCTGCTGAGTTTTTACTGCGTAATACCGATTCGCACACTATTTGGGTGAGCAATCCAACGTGGGCCAACCATCAAAATATTTTTGAAACGGCGGGTTTAACGGTTAAAGAGTTCGGTTATTACAAAGCAGAAGCCCATGACATCGATTTCGATACCATGATGACTGACTTGTCTCACGCCAATGCGGGTGATGTCGTGCTGCTACACGGTTGCTGCCATAACCCAACGGGTATCGATTTAACGTTGGCGCAATGGGAACTTGTTGCTCAATTGTGTGCTGATAAGAAACTCGTACCACTGTTTGACTTTGCTTATCAGGGTTTTGGTGCTGGCATTGAAGAAGATGCGGCAGGTCTGCGTTTAGTCGCGTCTAAAGTGTCTGAGTTGCTGGTCGCTAACTCTTTCTCTAAAAACTTTGGTTTATACAACGAGCGTATTGGCGCCGTGACTGTGGTGGCTGAAGATGCTGATGCTGCCGTACGTGCTTTTAGCCAAGTGAAACGTACCATACGCGCCAACTATTCTAATCCGCCAGCCCATGGCGCACTGATCGTCAGCACGATATTAAATGATGCAGCTCTGAAAGCCATGTGGGTGCAGGAAGTCAAAGAGATGCGTGAACGTATCGCCGAAATGCGTACTCTGTTTGTTGATAGCTTAAAGGCTGAGGGCGTGACTCAGGACTTCAGTTTTATTTCTCGCCAAAATGGCATGTTTAGTTTCTCAGGTTTAAACAAAGCCCAAGTGGCACGTTTGAAAGACGAATTTGGTGTCTATATTGTCGGCTCTGGGCGCATTAGCGTTGCAGGCATGACTAAGACGAATATGCCTGTTATCTGTAAAGCCATAGCACAAGTGTTGTAATGGTTATTGCAGCCTTATAGACAGACTAAAGGGACATTCCTTTTAGCTTTACAATATAAAGGACAGCACTTGCTGTCCTTTATTATTTCGATTGAATGATTAACAGGTAAGCGCTAGCAGGCAAGCGGTTGTTGAGTGAGATCATTGATCCGCAGCAGGGCGCTTAATGCATCTAATAAATTAGCTTGATCATGTAGATTGGGATTATGGCGATTCTTCAACGGAAAATAGTTAATCAGTGGCCCTAAACGCGTTTGTTCACCGTGGCGAAGTACTTTGTGAATAATGGGCTTGCCAATCACCTGGTGACACCAAGCTATGCGTTGCTCAATGCTAAACCGACCCGCGGGTGAGGCCTCTTCGGCAAGGTTATCGATAAAGATCACCTGCGCTTTAGTTGCAGCGAGGCTTTTCGCAAACTTCGGTAACAGCAGCGGCGGCATGATACTGGTTAAGAAACTCCCAGGGCCTAAGATGACCAAGTCCGCCTGACGAACAGCTTCACAGGCTTCAAAGGTGGCATCGACCTGTGGCTCAAGGCAGAGTGCAATAGGAGCCTCATTCATACTGTCGACATTAATTTCCCCAAAGACTTTACTGCCACAGGCTTGCAGGGCCACTAAGTGAGTGGGCTGCTCTGACATGGGAATAAGTTGGGTTTCTATCTTAAGTAAGTTACGGATGAGATTAACCGCTTCTAATGGACGAACGCAGAGTTGATCAAGAGCCAGTAAAATTAAATTACCTAAATTATGGCCACTGAGTTCAGTGGCACCTTGGAAACGATATTCGAACAATTGCGAGCCAACGGAAGGACGATTAGCTAAATGGGATAAGCAGTTACGTAAATCTCCCCAAGCAATACAGTCTTGCTCGGCTCTCAGTCGACCAGTAGAACCACCATTATCAGTGGTGGCGACAATCCCTGTAAGGCGGTTGCCTAAAAAATCGAGCGAGGATAATACTCGGCCTAAACCATGGCCTCCGCCGATGGCGACGACACGTTCAAATTGATTTAACATCAAATGCTGCATCTGGGTTTTTCCTTCCTGAATACCCGAAAATTTAATGTCATAGCCATCCATTGTCGCTATAAGCGGGATGACTCATGAACCGTTGTGCAATGGTGATAACGCTAAGGAACCTTAGTATAAATACTCAGTCAAATGCTTGCATCTATAAACGACGGCGTAATAGCAAGCTCGACTCGATAATGGTGCCTCAGGCGTAATATTGTACCTGAGTTCGTGATCATGATGATGGGCAAATTTCGTGAAATCTGACAAATAGCTTATAATCCGGCCTTTATTTGCCCAATAAGGGCGTTACACCTAAGGTGAATGATTGAAAACGGGTAGAATCGGTTCGTTTACATTGGCATTAGCCCTGGTCATAGTGGCGATTTTTGCATTACGAGTTTGGATCATTCCTCACTCGAATGACTCATCCGCTATTGCGCCCCAATTCGTCAGCGATGTCGATCCTGTTACGCAAGTCCCTGACTTTTCAGCGATCAGCGACATTACCGAAAAGAAGAAAGCTTTTTTTGATTTCCTGCGGCCGATTGTTCAGCAACAGAATGCCATTATCTTGATGGAGCGTGGCTTTATCAATGAGATGCTTGCCTTAGTCGATAATGGTAAGAGTTTATCTGATACCGAATTAGCGCAGATCAATGCGTTATTCGATAAATACCAATATGCGGCGCGTAACGTAGATGCTAAGTCATTAGCAAGCTTACTTAAACGTGTCGATATCGTGCCGGAATCTATGGTGTTAATTCAAGCCGCGAATGAATCGGGTTGGGGGAGTTCACGTTTTGCGAGAGAAGGTTTTAACTTTTTTGGTGAATGGTGTTTTACTTCTGGCTGCGGCATAGTGCCGTCCTCACGTGGTTCGGGTAAAAGTCATGAGGTGAAAGTGTTTTCATCGGTCGATGAATCGGTTTCATCCTATATGCGTAATTTAAATTCTAATACTGCCTATGCGTTATTTCGCTCTATTCGAGCAGATTTACGTTCACAGGAGCTAGAGCCAACAGCGGATCAATTGATTTACGGTTTAGTGAATTATTCTGAAAGACAAGAAGCTTATATTGATGAGCTGCTTGATATGTTACGTCATAATGAAAAATATTTGGTGAATGTCGATGTATAAAAAACTGTTGTTTAGTAGCCTGTTCTTTTTGGCAACTAGCGCCGCTGCAGAAACTGTATCCCTTGAATATAAAGGCTTTTATGATAGATTAAAACAAGTCAATAAAGGCGGTTATCAACTCGTGGAAGTGGCTTTTAGTGTTCCAATGCAAAAGAATTGTTTGATCCAAAGTGGTTCTATTTCCAGTGAAAAAACCTCAACGCCACTGACGTATACTGATGCCCAGCGGTTATTCATTCCCTTAGATGATGATTTAAAAGATCAGCGAGCCTTGGTTAATCTGCATTTCGCTGGCAGCGCTGAGGGATGTGGTATTGCAATGCAAGTTAGAGCAAAACAGACATTAGCCGAGTACGATAAAACGCGCCTACAACAAATCATGACTGAGATGGACACGCTGCTCGGTGCTATGCAAGGCTTCCCGATGCGTTATTTTAGGGAATCCATTACTGGCTTAAACTTTGAATTCTCACCTGAACAAGAAGTCTATATACGCCTTAATGGTCGTGAAGAAGCGATAAAAGGCAGTTATAAATTAGCCGCTAATGAGCTTGAAAGCATCACCACGCTAAGCTTCAGTGCCAAGCCATTAGTGTTGAGTCCTTGGGTGAAGTAATCATCTTTATATCTTCAGAGCGATTCAGAAGCGCTGGCTCAAAGATAAACTTATTCTGTAGCCATAAAAATGCCCACATTAAGTGGGCATTTTTGTTGTGTTAATTTATCTTGTTTACTTTCGTTGCGTTAACTTCTCTTACTGAATAGGCGCTAAATTCAGTCTAAGTTAGACTTCGTAAGTGTTAACAATATCAATGCGTTTTGCTGCATCCAAATCGATACGACCACTATTGGCGATATCAAGAAAATCGAATGCAGGCAGATTGGCTTCAGCAACATCACCACGCATAGGCGCATCTGGGTCACGTGTTAGAGACACAAAGTCGAACTGTTCACGGTCAACACCCTGTGATGGTGCGGTGTTTTGCATGGCGGTGAAAATCGTTTCAATGCGTCCGGGGTATTGTTTACCCCATTGATTCAGCATGTCTTTGACTGCGGCGCGTTTTAAGTTTTCCTGTGAGCCACACAAGTTGCATGGAATGATTGGAAATTCTTTTAAGCTTGCATATTCTTCGAGATCTTTCTCGCGACAATAGGCTAGGGGACGTATGACGATATTAGCGCCATCATCCGACAGCAGCTTTGGCGGCATTGCTTTCATCTTACCGCCAAAGAACATATTTAAGAACAAGGTCTCAATAATATCATCCCTGTGATGGCCTAGGGCGATTTTAGTGGCGCCGATACGCTGAGCAAAGCCATAAAGCGTGCCGCGGCGCAGGCGAGAGCACAAGGAGCAGGTGGTTTTACCTTCAGGAATTTTGTCTTTCACTATCGAGTAAGTATCTTTCTCGAGGATGTGATATGGCACATTGAGCTTATCGAGATAGGCGGGCAATACATGTTCAGGGAAGCCCGGTTGCTTCTGATCTAAATTAACCGCAATGATTTCAAACTGAATGGGCGCGCGTTGCTGCAGATTCATCAAAATATCGAGCATGGCGTAGCTGTCTTTACCGCCACTGAGGCAGCACATGATCTTATCGCCATCTTCAATCATATTGTAATCGGCAATCGCGCTGCCCACTTCACGACGAAGCCGCTTCTGTAATTTATTCAGACGGGTAGTTTGTTTTTTTGATAATTCTTCCGGCATAGGATTTACCGTAACTTCAGATATAGCTTCAAGCATAAAAAAGCGCCCAGTAACACAGTTTCAGGGCGCGTATTATTCCAGCTATCTTTGGCGGGGTAAAGAGCCGCGTATTGCTTAGGCTTCTTCTAACGGTGATTTATAACCGTCGGGCTTTATAGCCAATAAATCGCAGTTGATGCTATCGATAACATGTTCAGCGGTATTGCCTATCAATGCTGCTGAAAATCCGGTACGACCAACAGTCCCTAGGATCACCAATTCAGCATCAAGTTTTTCAGCCAGCTCAGGGATAACATCCTCTGGTAAACCTTCTTTTACATGGCAATGACTTGGATTAATATCATAAGCGCCCGCAAGATAACTCACGCGCTGCTCATGCTGCATGCGAATGGTTTCGTTGTATGACTGGGCATCAAAGTCAGGAAGCTCAATGGCAAGGTTAACAGGCGTGCCGGGATAACCATTGACTAAATGTACTTCAGCAGAGAACTTTTTCGCCAAATCTTTTGCATGTTCAATAATTTTACCGTTAAGCATTTGATGATCGGTATCTTCGGTTGCCACATTCACAGCACAGAGGATTTTGCCCGCGGCTGGCCAGTCATGGGCTTTCACCATCAACACTGGCACAGGGGCTTTACGCATTAAATGCCAATCAGTTGGAGTGAAGATCACCGCCTTGAGTTTGTCGTGGGCATGGGTGCCTTTAACAATCAAATCGTATTGCCCTGAAATAGCATGATTAATAATGCTTTCAAAGGGGCGATTATGCCAAATGACTTGAGTATCGATATTGAGTTGCAGATGAGTATAAGCGGCGAGTAAGTCTTGGATCCAAGCGAGCCGTTGATCTATGACACCTTGACGCATGGCTTCGCGTTCTTGATTCGACAGAATCGAAGTCATTTCGTAAGAGAAGTCGAAGATAGAAAGAAACACAGTGACTTGAGCGTTGCATTTACTGGCCAAGGCGATCGCTCGTGCAAGGGCAACTTGATTCTCAGTGGTAGGGTCAACCACAACCAGTATTTTTTGATAATCCTTCATGTTTGGTTCCTTTAGTCATAGGCTCAATATCATCATGAGCCTTTGGCAGTGAGCTGTATTGTTCTAGATCAAACTCATTTGAAATTGATTAAAACTCGCTTAAAAATCATGCCTTAATCTGCATGACATGTCTAGCAAGCACAGCTTTTACCATTAAACTGTTATGCTATTGGCGACAATTATTTAGGCTTGACCTCTCACGGTTAATGCTCTTGCGATTGACTATCTCGCGATGCGAGAATTACCCGCTAACAGATTTAGCTCTTGCGAGTCGAGGATAGTGATGTACTTACCCTTAACCTCAATCAAGCCTGACTTTTGGAAGCGTCCAAGTAAGCGGCTGATGGTTTCAACGGTTAAACCGAGATAATTGCCAATGTCACCGCGGGTCATGGTTAAACGGAATTCTTTAGGTGAGAAACCACGACTGCCGAAACGATTTGCTAAATTGCTGATAAACGCTGCTAGACGTTCTTCGGCATTTTTCTTACTGAGCAGCAGGATCATTTCTTGATCGCTCATGATCTCATTACTCATTAGACGCATGATCTGCTGACGTAACTTAGGCATAGTGCCCGAAAGTTCATCGAGGATATTAAAGGGGATTTCACAAACCATAGAGGTTTCGAGGGCCTGTGCAAAACTCTGGTGCAACTGAGCGTGAATACCATCAAAACCAATCACATCACCCGCGAGATGGAAGCCCGTTATCTGCTCATCACCTTGCTCGGTAATAGTGTAACTTTTGATGGTGCCAGAGCGGATCGCAAACAGGGATTTCAACGCGTCACCTGACTTAAAAATTTGCTCGCCTTTCTGGATTGGCTTTTTACGCTCAATAATATCATCGAGCTGATCTAGCTCACTTGCATTGAGGGTAAAAGGAATACAAAGGGTACCCATACTGCAATCGTGACAATGGATTGTGCATCCGCTAGCGGCAGGACGACGATTCTTATTTTGTTCAATTGTCATGTTGATTCTCAAGTTTATCCACTGCAACCATGTTAAACCAATTCACTCACTTGGGCTAGTTTAGCTGCGCGAGTGCGATATATAAAGTTTGACCACCAAAGGCAATTAACAGTAAGCCGCTCAATAGTCTAACGGTTTTCTTTTGTACCCATGCAGCAAGGCGTTTTGCCGCCATGCCAGCGCTTAATAGGGCGGGTAAAGTACCCAAGCCAAAGGCTAACATAATCAAGGCGCCTTGGCTGGCAGAGCCAGATGCAACCGACCAAGTTAAGGTGCTATAGACGAGGCCGCAGGGGAGCCAGCCCCAAATGAATCCCGCCATGACTGCTTGGCTCGGATTCTTGATTGGAACAAGACGCTGCGCTAGCGGTTTTAAATATTGCCATAGCCATTGACCTACACGCTCAATTTGCACTATTCCAACCCAAATTTTAGCGATGTAAAGTCCTGTTGCGATCATCATCAGTCCGGCAATCATGCGCAGGACAATCAGATAAATATCCAGCTCAAATAAGTGACCAAGACCTGCCGACGATGCGCCCACTAAGCCGCCCGCTAAGGTGTAACTTAAAATACGGCCTAAATTGTAACTCAGTAAATATTTAAGCTGATGGGCCAGCTGGTTACCTATTTTAGGATGAGGGATTTGGGCGGAAAACGCGCCCACTAAACCGCCACACATACCAAAACAATGTGCAGCTCCCATCAAGCCGACGAGAAAGGCACCAGTGACATTGTACTCAATCACAAAGGCATGCCTTTTTGCTGATTTTTTATCGCTTGCTGCGCTGCGATATCATCATGTTCTGCTGTTGACTGAATGGCGGGGGTGGGTAGATGGCCTGGTTTGTCAGTATTTTCATCAAACAATATAGAAACACTTTGACGGTCAAGATCGTCAAATTGCTCAGATTTCACTGCCCAGAAAAATACCATTACCGCAATGGCGACGAAGATCATGGCAATGGGGATAAGCACATAAATAATTTCCATAATGACCTCTTAGTATCTGGTTAAACGTTTTATTATGATCACACTTTTACCCGTAATAATCTCAGGCTATTACCGACCACAATCAAAGAACTCGCCGACATGCCAATCGCGGCAATATAAGGTGCCACATGACCAGTGACAGCTAAAGGCAAGATAAGGGCGTTGTAACCCAGCGCCCACGCTAAATTTTGTTTAATAATTTGCGTGGTCAGTTTAGCGACCGCGACAGCTTGGGTGAAACGGGATAGATGATCGCCCAGCAAAATCAAATCGGCACTGTTTTTGGCAATCGCACTGCCACTGCCCATGGCGACCGACAAATCAGCCCCCGCAAGTACTGGCGCATCATTGATGCCATCGCCAAACATCGCCACGCGAGTATGCTGTTGTAATTTCGTTACTAGGGCAAGTTTACCCGCGGGCGTTAATCCGCTGTGCACATCTTCAATTCCCAGCTCTTTGGCCAGTTGATGCACATGTCCGGAGCTATCGCCGCTGGCGATACTAATGCGGCAACCTTGTTGCTTTAATATCTCAATCGTGGCCTTACTGTCTTGACGAATATTGTCTTGAATTTCAAAGCTGGCAAGCACTTCAAGCTGCTCATTGGCTGAGCGTGCTAACCAAATCTTTTGGGTTGGGTCCTGAGTATCGATACGTGCGCCAGTAAATACAGCATTACCAATTAAATAGTCAGTCCCCTCGATACGGCCTCGAACACCAAAGCCGACTTCATGGTGAACTTGCTCCGCGACCAAGGTATTATCGGCAAATAGGGCAAATGCAGCCGCAATCGGATGACGAGAGCCCGTTTCCAGCGCTGCGGCAATGGCTAAGGCCTGCGTCTTTGTTAAATCGGCCATGCACTGCGTTTGCCCGATAGAGAGCGTACCACAGGTAAGGGTGCCAGTTTTATCAAAGACCACATGTTTAATCTGCGGCAGTTTTTCAAATACGCCGGCTTTGCGGGTAATGATCCCAAGACGGGTAAAAATGGCGGTTGCACAGGTGACGGCGGTCGGTGTCGCTAGCGCTAAGGCACAAGGACAAGTTGCGACTAGAACCGATAGCGTTACCCAAAAGGCATCCTCTGGGGAAATCTGTTGCCAAACCAAATAGGTGATCGTCGCGATTGTTAGAATCGTACCCGAGAAATAGCGGGATAATTTATCGGCTAATAGGGCTATCGCAGGTTTTGTATTGGATGCCAGCTCCTGCAGTCGAATAATTTCAGCCACGAGTTGGTCTTGCCCTAACGCGGTAACTTTAACTTTTATCGGTTGATCGACGTTGATAGTGCCAGCGTACACTTGCTGATCTTGCTGCTTTTCAATGGGCATTTGCTCACCAGTGAGCATAGCTTCATTGATGTTTGTGTGGCCTTCAATCACCACACCATCGGCCGCAACCATTTCCCCTGGTTTTACAAGGATCACATCATTGAGGCGTAACTTTTTGGCCGGAATTTCTTCTTGACCATTTTCGGTGACTAAGTGTGCAGTGAGCGGCACCAGTTTATGTAAATTACTGGAGCTGACCGAGGCCTTTTGTCTTGCCTTTTGCTCGAAGTAACGCCCAAGTAACAAAAAGAAAGTAAACATGGATACGGATTCAAAATACACTTCGCCTGTGCCATTCACTGTGGCAAAACAGCTTGCGGTATAGGCACCACCAATGGCAATCGAAACAGACACATCCATATTGAGTTTGCCGCTGAGCAGGGTACGAATGGCACTAAAATAGAAGGGCTGCGCCGAATAAAGCACCACAGGCGTGGCAAAAATCATGCTAACCCAGCGGAAATAGTCCCGATATTGCACGTCTAAATCGGTGAAGTAGCCAGTATAAAGGGCGAGGGCGAACATCATAACTTGCATAGTCGCAAAGCCAGCTAAGCCTAAACGCAGTAAAAATTTGCGACTATTGAGTTTATTGTTGAGCTCTTGTTCGTCAACTTGGTAGGGTGCGGCTTGATAGCCAATACGACTAATTTGTCCGAGAATATCGCTAAGTTTTACCTTGCGTTTATCCCAACTGATCATGGCGCGTTGGGTGGTTGAGTTGACTAGCACTTGGCTCACGCCCGCAAGTTGTTTGACTTTGTGTTCAATTAACCAAGCACAGGCGGCACAGGTGATACCATCGATGGAGAGTGATACTGATTCGACATTGTCCTCAGAATGCACAAAGTCTTGCTGCACTTCGGGCAAGTCATAGGCGCTAAATTGCGTTAATGCTTCGGGGACCAGGGCATTCTGTTTATTGCCAGGCTCAGTGCGGAACTTGTAATAACTGAGTAATCCCGCATCGACAATCGCTTGAGAAACCGCCTGACAGCCAGGGCAACACATAAGTTCATCACGATCATTAATGCGAGTCACAAACTGCTGGCCCGTCAGAACGGGCTCTTGGCAGTGAAAACAACTTGGATACGTCATAGCGCTACTTATTTAACCACAATCAATTCAGCCAAAGTTGGACGTGATCTTTTAATTCAACGCGTTGGTGAATTCGCCATTTACCGTCGTAACTTTCGAGGCGAACTTCCCAAGGACCGGTTAGGGTAGTAGGGATGGTAATGCGATACACATTACTGGCATCGGCCGTCGCAGTGAGTTTCATATCTCTGTCGGCAATGGTTGGATGATAGAACTCGACTTTCAAGGCGGCTTGATATGCTGGTCCCCCTTGCTGCGTCAGTAAAATCTCATTATTGGCTTGATCGAGTGAAAAGTTCATGCCTATTTGTTTGGCATATTTCACTTTACTTAAGTCCATATTAATGGCTTTGCCATCTTTGTAGTAATCCTCGGCGACTAAAGAGTCCGAGTTCGTAAGGGCAATTTTTAGTGTGGTAAAACTTGCGACGACGGCACATAAAGGAAGAATAATTAAAAACCAAGGCCAGAACTGCTTATACCAGGCTTGTTGTTCGCTCATGTCAGATACCCATTCAAAAAATTTGCGCCATTTTACCGTTAAAAGACGGTTTTAGCACTTTAAAAAAAAGGCCTCGAAGTCTTCGAGGCCTTAGTGTTACTTATACCTAATTACTTGTTTGACAAGCTATAAACATAAGCTGTTATGACGTGAACTTTCTCTTCACCGAGAACGTCTTTCCATGCTGGCATCACACCTGCGCGACCATGTTTAATGGTCTCTTCGATCATGCCACGGCTACCGCCATATAACCAAACATCGTCAGTTAAGTTAGGAGCACCCATAAACTTGTTGCCTTTAGCGTCCATACCATGACACGCAAAACAACCTTTCATGAATGAGCCTTGACCTTGGGCAGCGAGTTTCTCGTCATGCTCACGACCAGACAATTTAACAACGTATTCAGCTAAACCAGCAATCTCGCTATCTTCGATTGGCAAACCACCTTTGGGTGGCATCATGCCATGACGACCTGCCATGATAGTGGTCTTAATCGTGGCTAATTCACCACCATATAACCAGTCACCATCGGTAAGATTAGGGAAGCCTTTGCTACCACGTGCATCAGAACCATGGCACTGAGCACAGTTTTGCAGGAACAAACGGCCACCCACTTTCAACGCTTCTTGGTTTTTCACTAATTCTTCTAGTGGTGTTGCCAAGTAAGCCGCGAAGATTGGGCCATATTTGTCATCGGCGTGCTTCACTTCCTGATCATATTGCACCCAGCGACCTTCTTTTGCGGCTAACTCAACCGCGGCAGCAGAATCGGCTTTAATCCCCTGTTCAGTACCAATACTTTGGTTCGCACTGCTCCAGCCTAATAGGCCTTTGTAGTTGCCTAAACCAGGATATAAGGCCAAATAGATCAAGCCAAACACGATAGTGATATAGAACATATAACTCCACCATTTTGGCAGTGGGTTATTGAGTTCTTCAATACCGTCGAAACTGTGACCCATGGATTCGCCTTCTTTTACGTCAGTGGTGTTCTTAGAACACACACGCAGTAATAGAAAACAACCCGCGATCACGACTAACGAGAGTACAGTAATCCAAACACTCCAGAAGCTACTCATCACTTATTCTCTCCTGAGTCCTTCGATACCTTGTTGACTTCCTCATCGGAAAACACAAGGTTAGCTGCTTCATCAAATGATTTTTGACGACGCGAGCTATATGCCCAAGCAAATATACCGACGAAGGTCAGCATCACAATGATGGTCAAAATGCCTTGTAATGTGCCGTAATCCATATATTGCCTCCTTATTTGAGTGCGTGACCCAAAGACTGAAGATATGCAATCAAGGCGTCCATTTCTGTCTTACCTGCAACAGCTTGCTGTGCGCCTGCGATTTCTTCATCGGTATAAAGATCATTACCTTTGTAACCGCCTTTATGTAGGTTACGTAGGATAGTCATCTTGTCACCCGTTAGTTTGCCGTCTAACTTGTTTTCGGCTAACCATGGGAACCCTGGCATATTCGATTGAGGAACTACAGCACGAGGATCGATTAAGTGAACTTCATGCCATTTATCGCTATAACGACCGCCAACACGTGCAAGATCAGGACCCGTACGCTTAGAACCCCATTGGAATGGATGATCCCAAACTGATTCGCCCGCGACAGAGTAGTGACCATAACGTTCAGTTTCTGCACGTAAAGGACGGATCATCTGGCTGTGACAGTTATAACAACCTTCACGAACATAAATGTCACGACCTTCAATTTGCAGGGCAGTGTATGGCTTTAAACCTTCAACTGGCTCAGTCGTATCTTTTTGAAAAATCAACGGTGTGATTTCAACGAGACTACCGAAGCTGATAGCGATAACGGTAAAAATCGCTAACAAACCGATGTTTTTTTCAACTATCTCATGATTAAATTTCATCGAGTTTGCTCCTTTAAGCCGCTGTTGGTTCAGCCAATGCTGGCAATGAATCTTTAGAGGCTTTCACAGTACGGATCACGTTATATGCCATGATCAGCATACCGGTCAGGAAGAAACAACCGCCAAGGAAACGTACGAAGTAGAAAGGATAAGAAGCTTCCAGACTTTCAACAAAGCTATAAGTCAAAGTACCGTCAGCATTCACTGCGCGCCACATCAGACCTTGCATTACACCTGAAATCCACATTGAGACGATGTAAAGCACAGTACCAATAGTCGCTAACCAGAAATGGACGTTAATTAACTTGATGCTGTACATACGGCCGTGACCGAACAATACAGGGATCAAGTGATACAGAGAACCGATTGACACCATTGCAACCCAGCCTAGCGCGCCGGAGTGAACGTGACCGATAGTCCAGTCTGTATAATGTGATAGTGCGTTAACTGTCTTAATTGCCATCATAGGGCCTTCGAAGGTAGACATACCGTAGAAAGACAGAGAAACAACTAAGAAACGTAACACAGGGTCAGTACGCAGTTTATGCCAAGCACCAGACAAGGTCATGATACCGTTAATCATACCGCCCCAAGAAGGTGCGAATAGGATCAGTGACATCACCATACCTAAAGACTGAGTCCAGTCAGGTAAAGCTGTGTAATGTAAGTGGTGAGGACCAGCCCAGATATACAGTGCGATCAGTGCCCAAAAGTGGACAATAGAAAGACGGTAAGAGTACACAGGACGACCTGCTTGCTTAGGTACGAAGTAATACATCATCCCCAAGAAGCCTGCGGTTAATAAGAAACCTACAGCGTTGTGACCATACCACCACTGCACCATAGCATCGACAGCGCCGCTATACAGAGAGTATGACTTGAACAGACTGACTGGTACTGCCATAGAGTTAACTATGTGTAGTACGGCAACGGTAATAATAAAGGCACCAAAGAACCAGTTCGCCACATAAATATGCGAAGTTGTTCGTTTGATAATAGTACCGAAGAACACGATAGCGTAGGACACCCAAACGATAGTAATTGCGATATCGATAGGCCATTCTAGTTCAGCGTATTCTTTTCCTTGGGTGAAACCCATTGGTAAAGAGATAGCTGCTGACAGAATGATGGCTTGCCATCCCCAAAACGTAAATGCGGCTAACTTAGGTGCAAATAGTCGGGTTTGACAGGTGCGTTGTACGACATAATAGGATGTTGCAAAAAGGGCTGATGTACCGAACGCGAAGATCACCGCATTGGTGTGTAATGGTCGCAAGCGACTATACGTTAACCAAGGAGTGTCAAAGTTCAGCTGAGGCCAGATTAACTGAGCCGCAATTAATACGCCGACTGACATACCAACAATACCCCACAAAACTGTGGTTAAGGCAAATTGGCGGACAATGGCGTAATTGTAATCAGCGCCTGTTGGCTGGGAATGGTTCATCATAATGCTTCCACTGCTTATTACTTTTACTTTTAGTAAAGACAAGCTTTACCTGTTATAAATGACATAAAACTCAGCCTCCCTATTAAGGTTGCTGAGTGATGTCAATGCGTTACCCTGCATATTTTTGCTCAAATATGAGGTTTCGCAATGATACTTGAGCCATATCAAAAAAGATACCAAAGAAGGGGTGTGGAAAGTTGATCTAGATCAACCTACGCCATAGAATGTTAACATATTGCATCATAAGGTTAATCTTTGTGCTAACTCGTCTGAGCCCCTATTTATTTATTGCATTATTTAGCTTCAATCTCACAGCTTGTAAGGAAGATGCAAAGCAAGTCACACTTAAAAGCAGTCTTGATCCTTCACTTTGCCAATTTTCTAAGGGGGATTGTGTTAAAAAAGTTGGGGATGTTGAGCTCACTTTTCGCTTGTCACCAGGGAGTGCACCAAGCGAAAAGCCATTGACATTACAGTTGTTATCTTCCATGCCAATTTCTAATGTGCAAATCCGCTTAGAAGGAAGAGACATGTTTATGGGCGTTATTCCTGTAAATGTGAAGCAAACTGATGAAATGACTTATATCGGTCAGTTAGTCTACGGTTCTTGTAGTAGTGGCTACATGGTTTGGCGTGGCTTTGTGAGTTTTAGCGTTAATGGTGAAACTAAAACGGCTGTTTTTGATTTTCTCGCAGATGACAATGGTTAGATATATCTTTGAAAGTGCTTGATATGGATTTCTAAACATCAAGACAATCAACTATACAGATTAGTGATCCTTCCAGTTTTCTTTTACTTTGACAAAAATATCTACATTTTCAATAAAGAGCTGTAATAAGTGAGGATCAAAGTGTGTTGCCGCCCCTTTACGCATTTCAGCTAAAACCTCTTCTAAAGGCCAAGCTGTTTTATAACAGCGGGCATGGGAAAGGGCATCAAACACATCTGCGATTGCCACAATCCGCGAGAAAATGTGAATTTCGTCTTGTTTTAGATTTGCAGGATAACCAGAACCATCATATTTTTCATGATGTTGCAGTGCAATAATTGATGCGGCCTTTAGTATTGGTCGCTCAGAATTTGCAAGAATTTGATGGCCAATCATAGGGTGCTGACGCATAACTTTCCATTCTTCGTCATCTAATTTGCCGGGTTTAAGTAGGACAGCATCGGGGATCGCAATTTTACCTATGTCATGCATTGGTGAGGCACGGCGCAGTAAATCGGCTTCGTATTCACTTAAACCAGCGAGTAATGCTAATTGAGAACAATACTCCGCCATACGTTTCACATGATTGGCAGCTTCTTTCGAGCGGCTTTCAACAACATCACCTAAACGTAAAATAAGCTCTGATTGTGTATCTTCCACCTCCTGATTGAGCAGCAAATTTTCAAAAGCTATGCCCACGTTGATGGCAAAAATATCAATGAGTTTCTTATCAAGATCATCAATTCTATCAATACCATCCATATAAAGTAGATTGATTAAACCGCCTTTGGTGGGAAAGTAACCGATAAAGCAATTGTCTTCATAAAGGCACCGCTGTTGGGTGAGCGCACTGCGCAGTAGACGATCAATATGTTCAGGTAGTTGCGTAATGTGGGATTTATTAGCAAATTGGCCAGTACCTGCAAGGATTTCTATATTGACAGGTTCAACATGACCACTAATCGCATCAATCGCATTAC
This sequence comes from Shewanella sp. SM55, assembly GCF_025654025.1. Taxonomy (NCBI): domain Bacteria; kingdom Pseudomonadati; phylum Pseudomonadota; class Gammaproteobacteria; order Alteromonadales; family Shewanellaceae; genus Shewanella; species Shewanella sp. SM55. The sequence continues at coordinate 246,417 of NZ_JAKKRS010000006.1, forward strand.
AAGTCAGCAGTAGCGTTTCTGAATCGAGATTAAGTAGAGTGGCCACTTGTGTCAGTAGCCCATCGGCGAATTTATGCAGGGTGCGTAGTTCAAATAATCCTGAGGTGGCTTCTAGTACTCTTTCTAAGCCCTTACGGTGATTTATTTGCGTGCGCCTTGCTTGCTCGATTTCCATTATATCGCGATAAGAGCGAAGGGCTGAGTAGACGCTGGTCATCAGCTTACGGGAATCGAGTTCAGCTTTTGCTTTGTAATCATTAATATCGTAATTGACGATAACGTCTTCTTCAGGTGCTTGCCCTGGCTGGCCTGTACGTAAGATCAATCGAGTGGTTTTATTCAGTAATTCTTCACGGATCCACTTTACTAGTTCTAACCCTGCATGGTCACTTTCCATGACAACATCAATAAAGGCAATGGCGATGTCATGTTCTTGATTGAGTAATTCTTTTGCTTGTTCGGCACTATAAGCATTGATAAAGGTAAGGGCACGGCCATCAAGTTTAAAGCGGGAGAGGGCAAGCTTAGTGACGGTATGAACATCAGGTTCATCATCGACCACTAATACCTTCCAAGGAATACCAGACTCTGTTGTCTCGGTAGACTTTTTACCGGAAAAAAGAGGGTTTTTCTTTGCAAGATCAATCAGCATCCGATACCTCATTCAAGTAAAAATAATGATCACATAATCAGTGTAGTAGACACATTTCAAAGCGGTGCAAAATCTTGCATAAAATAACGAGGTGAGTGGCAATCCTTAAATTACATTGTTGATAACGATTCTCATTTGTGTATTCTATTACTATCAAACAATGATAGGGAGGGAAAGGGCATGACGAATCGAATTAACTTATCAATTTCAGCGCATAAATTGGCACAGCTGATACATGATGGACACATCTGCGCATCTGACTTCACGTGCTTAGATAGCCAATCGAAACAGCAAGTGTGGCAGCTATGCTTGATCTGTTGCAAAAAACGGATTACTTGTCAGCAATGTTCATTTTCAAGTTGCGCTAAAAATCTGACATATCTTGATGCCGATAAATAACATTATCGGCATTTGCGTTTAAGTATTATCATACAAGAAACTCTTATAATTCAGATGTAATATGCAACTTCCTCCAGTAATCCCGTTATTTGACTCATTTGAATTCATACAAGTTGGCAATAGTATTGTTAACCAATATATCACCCAAATTAGCATGAAAAAGGTGGTTGATGCGGGCTTAGTCATCGAGCATGCCAGTGATTGGCTATTTGAGCAAAAGCATAACGAAAACAACTATAAAGCTTATCGCAGTGAACTCACTACGTTTCTGCATTGGTGTTTTGATGTAGTTTCAATGTCTCCCATTCAAGTTACGCGCAAAGACATGAGCCGTTACGTTGATTATTGCCAAGAACCGCCGATAGCACTGATCGGTTATTTTAATGTGCCACAGTTTAAGTACGATAAACTGCATGATGAACGGGTTCCAAACTCGCAATGGCGACCATTTGTCGGCAAAAAACAACTCGGGCAAATCATGCCTTATGTGTTAAGCGATAATGCGTTAAAAACGAAAATGGCCATTTTGTCTTCGTTTTATTCGTACCTGACAAGTGAAGAATATTGTGAGCGGAATCCTGCTCAAATCTGGCTTAATCACAGTCGATTTGCAGCAAACAGGCAATATCAGCGTCAAAGTCATGAAGATGAAAATAGTCTCGCATTTACTGAATTACAGTGGTCATATATTATGGCGACCGTTACTGGACTAGCAGAAGAATTTCCTGAGTTACATCAAAGAAGTTTATTCCTCATTATATTGATTTATTGCTGTTATTTACGCATTTCAGATGTGTCTGCACGTGCGGGTTATTCGCCGGTGATGAACCAGTTTAAACGTAATCAGCAAACGGGCATCTGGAGTTTTCATATTCCGTTGAGTAAAGGTGGTAAAAGACGCAGTGTTGCGATTTCAAAAGCTTTGCTCGATGCATTAGTCAAATATCGTCAGTTTTTAGGATTAACGGATTATCCAGGACCAAACGAAAATCATCCTTTGTTTGTACGGCATAAAGCTGCTGGACGCGGCCGAGATGTTGGTATCCTTAATGCCAATCTAGGCATTCGTCATGTTCGCGACGAAATTCAAAAAATAATTAATCTGGCTGCAGAACGTATAGAAATCGATGGCTTTACACAAGATGCGGCGCAGATGCGCAAACTAACTGCCCACAATATTCGCCACACTGGCATTACGCACGATATCAATATCAACCGCAGACCGTTATCCCATGTACAAGCCGACGCTGGCCACGAAAGTATCGACACTACATCGCAATATTTGCACACAAGCCAAATTGAACGTCATGAAAGTGCATTCAACAAACCAATCGACCATTTGAAAGGCATAGAGTGATTAGATATAAATATGCGCACAATGTGATCACACGTTATGTAAAACTGCTTTTTTTTGTAGCATCCGGACATAAAAAAACAGCCCTGAAAGGGCTGAGTTTTGCATAACTTGGATTGTGCGATGCTTTCCTAGCAGGGTTTGCCAATAACCTTTATTAGATCTTGCAAGCACCAAAGATGGATTGTTCTTCTGATGACTCATCTCGAATATCTGTTGTGCTTCCATTTTTCTGTACAGATGCAATGCCATTTAGTGCACTTTGCTTGCTACTGTACATTTCACTTGTAGCAATAGTTTCGCCATTAGAAGCTTTTAAGACAAAGTAATATGGTTGTGTAGTTTTTTTGTCAGACTTCTTGAGTTCAAAATATCCCATTAGCTTCTCCATTTAGTGTGATTATTTCAAATTTATCCTACCAGAATAGGTCTACTATTTAGTAGTCATTTAATATTCTAGGGATTATTAAGGGACGTGTCCCTTAATGCCAAGCGCTCTTAATAGGGCGCTTTTAAGCCCGTTTATTTTCACCGCTAGACTCTTTTCTTTAGCTGCTGATTTGCAGCGCGTTTACCGTCAAACGGTCGTAGACAAAAACCACTCACAGCACTCAAAAGTGCAGTACTGTAATACTGCACTTTTGTCTCATTATTGAGACTTTTCGAAGGGGATTAAGCGAGAACTTGGAAAGGGGCCCGCCATAGCGGGAAAGGCCCCAAGTGACAGCGAGAGCCCCTGAGTCCACATACTTTAACAGTGGACTCTACTCCGGATTTCGGAGTTTCTGACGGCTTGCAACTCGTCCTTGTTGCAGCGTGGAGGAAGGGGGAGGCAAGCGAAGCGCCCCCGACCGAAACAGACTTTTTAGGTTTGGGTTCCTGTTACACCCAAACTAACTCCTGACATCACTTTAGTTAACTCGTAAATGAAATCTTCTAAGGAATACCGCTTATAAAGCTTGCCTGAACATATTTCGTTAGGGGTAATCCCTAGCACAAGAGCAAGATCTTTTACTTGTGAGGCTTTGGGTTCAGTCGTTCCGTTCTCCCACTTTAGGTAGGTTTGCTTGGCAACCTTAACTAGGTTCGCAACATCTTCTTGCTTTAAACCTTTCCTATGTCTGGCGTCTTTAAGTACATCTTTAAGCATGATAAACCCTCAAAAGTACATTTTAATTTAACTATAACACCACCTTTTTTCACTCGCACCTTGCAATACATTTAAATGAACCTTAAAGTATATAAAAATGTACTTGACAGGTTTTTTACTAATTGTTTTTCATCGACCGTTTATTCATGCAACAAGACCATCCTGCAGGCGGTTTACCGCTTGTAGGTCGTCATGTCATTGAGCGGTTTGAATTAGAAACTGGGGAGCATTTACCGCCCTCCGTTAATCAAAAAATTCTCGAAGGATCATTTAGTACCAAGCTAACAATCCGTTGTGATGGGCAGCGGGTGAGGGTGGAAGGTAATCCATCTCGATGGCAACGTATGGATAACCTTTTTGGTTTACGTACGCTTGATGAGTGTGTGGCGATTTTTAATCACGTGCTCGCTCAATATGATTTGCCACCGTTCACCAAAAATACCCACATCTCATACCGCCAAACACCAGATGGTAAAACGACTCAGCTTGTTGGTAATGGTGCTGAAATCACCGCCATCGACTGGACGGTTAATCATCAAGTAGGCAAGGGCAAAGAGGCCTCATTTATCCGTGGTATGTCGTCGATGCAAATTGGTCGAGGTCGTAAACCCAAGCTTTATCCAGATGGCCACACGTGCAACTGGGGTGAAGGTTCTACATGGATAATGACCAAGCTTTATAACAAAGCCGTTGAGTTACAACGGCATTTAAACAAAGAACTCCGCAAGAAAGCCGGTGTTCCAATCGAAAGACTTAACTACTTAGAAAACTTAATTAAATACTGTGAAGAAACAGGTGTAATACGCGAAGAACACAGCTTAAGACAGGCATTGCTAAAACGTCATACGTTGCAATTTTATGGCCGAGTCACTGAACAAGACTTTTATCCGCACCTTATAGACATTGAGAACGCTATGAAAACAATTCAAATATCACACGATGAACATCAGACGATTGCTGACCAATTAATCTCTTCAGGTGTTGTTAAAAGCCGTCAAGCGGCAAACACAACTCAATCCTATGCCTTAATTTGGCAACACGGTACCGACGTTAAAAAAGAGCTAAGTAATTCTAACTATTACGTCCATAAAGCACGATTAAAAGCTATTGGTATCGATATAGGTCAGCAGTTCGATGTGAGCCGTATGTGTCCAACCCTAAAGCGTTCAGAAGTTATTGAAGTTAAACCGCTAATAGTCCCGCACTGGTATCAATTACCGATAGTTGCACAATCCAATATTTTACCGTTTAAAGCCTACGCATAGGAGCAATATTCATGCTTAAAATTGAAGTATTTCAGGAAGATGTCACCGTAACTGCTCGCAACATGCCATCGAAAGACGGTAAGCCTGGGCGAACCATTTACGAGCAAAGAGCTTACGCATATTTAGGCGGGAAATTTCCTGTTCAAATGAGATTGCAAGTCGAAGATCCGACTAAGACATATCAAGCCGGAGAATATCAAGTTGATAGCTCAAGCTTTGTCGTGAATAACTTTGGCGGCCTTGAACTAAAACGCTTTGGTTTGAAGATCGTGTCAATCATCAATAAGGACTAAAACATGCTTGCACAAGGAACTGTGATACTTACTGATTTTACACCCATTTATCATTCGTTGAATTCATTAGAACTAGCCGTTCGTGCGTTTGCCGACGTTGCAGATGATTGGTGCGAAGAGGATTTAAAACACGCACTGGTAAAACTCTTATCTGAAAACTTAACTCAGCAATGGCAGTTACACCAAAAAGCTGTATTTAGCTCGTTAGCACGTATTGAACCGACTGAAACACAGGAATGACTATGAATCATGATTCTCTACTAAACAGCTTGTCAAAGCTTCGGCCAGTTCGTTACAAAGGCGGTATTAGCTTTGTCGCACGCAAAGATGCACCAACGCATCAATGTACACGTTGCTACAAACCTTGGTGGCCTGATGATTTACGCCCAGTGTTCAGTGATAGTTGCCCGAACTGTTTTGCTGAGTTGCGGCAAATAACCAAAATTGAACCGTTGATAACTGACTAATGGCTAAATCCCTGTAAGGCATAGCAAGGAATGCTGAAATGCCGATAACGACACTTATCGGCACATCTAATCCCTTCCACACAAAGCTGCGCACAATGTGACGCCAAAGGCGAGTTTAATATAATCTGTGTTGTGCGAAGTTTGAACCTTGATAAATACTGTATATATCCCCATGTATTAGATGTAGTCCAGCATTTCACAATACGAAGGTAATAATATGACACCAGTTATCAATCAGATTCTCGCAAAGGCAGAAGCAACAGGCTCTCTAGGAAGTTCTGCTACATTTAATCAAGTCATTAATGAGCTAGGAAGTATTTGTACTAACTCAAATTTTCAACAAGTTGTTGAGTATTTACAATCGTTAGATTGCTCCAATCACATTACTAATGTTGAGTCATTGCTACGCTCAAAATCGAATCTTTAATGGAAAAGGAAGATGAAATCATAGCATCTAGTTTCGACTATGAAGCCAGCAATCGCCGCCTTGCCTTATATTCTAAGATTCGCTCATATTTGACCATTGCTGCAATATTTTGTGCAGTTACATCGTTACTTATTGAGTATTGGGGTTATTAGGGGACTTGTCCCCTAATGCAAAGCGCTCTTGATAGGGCGCTTTTTTGCCCGTTTATTTTCCCCGCCAGACTCTTTTTCTTTAGCTGCTGACTTGCAGCGCGTTTACCGTCAAACGGTCGAAGACAAAACCAACTCACAGCACTCAAAAGTGCAGTACTGTAATACTGCACTTTTGTACCATTGGTGGTACTTTTTCGAAGGGGATTAAGCGAGAACTTGGAAAGGGGCCCGCCATAGCGGGAAAGGCCCCAAGTGACAGCGAGAGCCCCTGAGTCCACATACTTTAACAGTGGACTCTACTCCGGATTTCGGAGTTTCTGACGGCTTGCAACTCGTCCTTGTTGCAGCGTGGAGGAAGGGGGAGGCAAGCGAAGCGCCCCCGACCGAAACAGACTTTTTAGGTTTGGGTTCCTGTTACACCCAAACTAACTCCTGACATC